>JAZSNT010000017.1:0-14933 GCA_045536525.1 Acutalibacteraceae bacterium | reverse complement strand
CGTTTATTGAAAAGTATGTTCATTACTTCAACAATGAAAGAGTATCCTATAAACTTAATTACAAAACCCCTGTTCAATATAGAATAGAACAAGGGTTTGAATAATTGGTGGTTTTTACTGTATACTTTTACTTGACAAGTTTACTAGAGGGAGGATATTTATTTGTAGCAACAAATTAGTGCTTAAAAATACCTTCGTTCACGTAATCTTTATAGAGCCATATCTGACATTCGCAAAAATTATTTCGTACTAATGATAATTTATATAACAAAATCAAAATTGCACAATAATTTGATTTTTACGACATTTCACACATAAAAAACACTTAAAATCTAATCCATAAAGGTTACTATCTCATCCAAATCTTTGCGTTTTTTGATGCGAATCGGGTCATCTTGCTTCGCATAACCCAACGCTATTACCAAACGAACTGCGCCATCAAGTGAACAAATTTCGCAAATTTTATCACTGTTAAGCCAACCCAAAATGCAAGTAGAAAGACCTTCTTCACAAGCGGCAGCGGTTATATACGCCGATAATATACCAATATCTATCGAACGGTAATCATTGCCCTTAACCTTAGCTCCAAACGCCGCAGTTTTAACGTACGGTTTTTCGGATATAACAATCATAACAGGTGCTTCTTTTGTAAACTTATTCATGCCCATACTTGTAGTTTCTTTTGCAACTTTTTTTGCAGTTTCACCACTGCAAACCGTAATATGATACGGTTGACCGTTACAAGCAGAAGGGCTAAGTCTTGCTATTTCCAAAATATTATCAATCTTTTCTTTTTCAACCGCCTTTGTACCGTCAAAATTTCGGCAGGACTGTCTATTTATTGCTATCTCATTAAAATTCATAATATTTCTCCTTTATTTATCTGCAATTTGTTGTTTGTATTTAAGTGGTGTCAGACCGTAGGTTTTCTTAAACATATTTATAAAACCCGAACAATCTGAAAAACCGCTTTTAAGACAAGAATCCGTAACACTTTCTCCCCTTGCCAAAAGTTTAATAGCATTTGCAAGACGTTTCTCACGCAAATAATTATTAGGGGTTGTTTTAAGCGATTTTAAAAACTTTCTTTCAAGGGTGTTTACGCTCATGTGAGCCGCCTCGGCAATATCCTTAACAGTTATGGATTTCATAAAATTCTGACCCACAAAACTTAAAGCCAAACTCAAATCCTTAGGAAACTCATTTGTGAAGGCTGGATTGTCTGCTGCTTCTAAAATTTTCAAAAGTTTAAAAAATTTTAAAAAATTGCCCGTATCATCTTTTTGGTCGGCATCTATCAATTCATCACACAATGCCATACACTCTTCGAATTCAGCCGCATTCAAAAACAAAAGATTATCTCTTCCTGCTTTTCGTTCAAAAAATAATTTAAGCCATTCTTCGTTACCTGCACAAGAAAACAAAATCCAATAATGTTCATGCTCTTTGTCGCTGTTATATATACAATGATGATACTCATTAGGCCGTGTTATAACTATACTTCCCTTAGATATTGGATAAATTCTATCTTCAACCATAAAAGAAACATCGCCCGAAAGATGTATATATATTTCACATTCATTATGTATATGTTGTTCTCTGCTTTCTAAAAAATCTTGCGGTTTTTTATTAGAATAAGTGATAGAAAACCCGAAATTTTCTATTTTTGGCAAGGCAAAATTATTATCACACATCATTTTTATCACCCATTGGTGATTTTAACATATTTTTAGGTGAAAAATCAATAGAAATTTACTGAAATTTATGTTTTAATACTATATCAAGAGGTGATTAAGTATCAATGGCGTATCTATTACTTATTTTTGCCGACATATTATTAAGTGTTAATTTCGTATGCAGTAAAAAATATCAACTAATGCGTGGCGTCACCGCAAAAGCCGCTTATTTCTCCGTCGCGATAATGGGTATTTTTACCGCACTTTTATTTTTTTGCATAAACGGATTTAAACTTGATTTTTCCCTGTTTTCTATTATAATGTGTATAGGTGCGAATCTATGCGCTATACTTTATACGGTTATTGGGCGATTCGTAATACATAACGGCTCGTTAGCGTTGTATACCTTATTTTTAATGTCGGGCGGAATGGTTGTACCTTACGTTTGGGGTCTTTTGTTTTTAAACGAAACTTTCTCTTGGCGCAGTTTAGCAGGTATAATCTTAATAATTTTTGCAATTTTAATTTCAAATACCACTAAAACGAAAATAAATTATAAATTTATATTACTGTGCTTTGCAGTATTTCTCCTAAACGGTTTCACAAGTGTATTCTCAAAACTACACCAAACCGCAAACGATTATCATACCGTCAGCACCTCCGATTATATAATATACGGCGGTATTATCAAGTTTGTAATAGGTACTATTATGTACTTTAAAGAATATAAAAACGGTGATGATATGTGCGACAAGCCCAAAAGCCGTACTATAAACGTTTTCTTATTACTATTACTTTCTACATTAGCCTATGGCTTTTCATCGCTTTTGCAACTACATGGTGCAAAAGACATACCAGCCACAGTACTTTATCCGTTTATAGCAGGCGGTAGCATTATTTTCACCTCACTTGCGGGTGTAATTTTATATAAAGAAAAACTAACAAAAGAAATTATAACAAGTATTGCAACTTGCTTTGTGGGCACCTTATTGTTTTTATAAAATCAGTATTTACTATGTCAAGAAATTACCATAACACTTCATCCGATATAAAGTTAAAATTTTTATATTGATACTATGTAGGGACCGGCATCGCCTGACGCTAAGTTAGTTTTAATCTAATTAAACTGACAGTTTGGGATGTCTGTCCCTACAATACATTTATAAGTTTTTTGTATTGAATATTTTAAAATAATCACCCCAAAATAAATTTAAAGGAGTGATTATTTTGAAAACTGATATTATAAAAAATACGTTAGACCAAATACCTGACCCAAAACCCGATGCAAAGCGCATAACTGCGCTCGTAAAGGAAGGCGGAAAAGTTACAGGCTATAAATTATCCGACCAAACAATAGTATCAAAACCCCAAGCCGTTTCTATGGCTAAGAAAGGTGAAATTGCAGGTGTCGGTATTGCGCACCGTAAGGATAGCGAATATCTAAAAGCAATTCCTGATAATAATGAGGGTAATAATCTTGGCAATTTACCCTCTGTAACACCAAAAAATTAAAGCCGACAAAGGTCGGCTTTTTATATTATCGGCTCAATTGTTGCTAAAAAATAACTTGTGATTTCTTCGGGAGTTTGTTTCATTTTATGCGATATCCAATAGCTGACCGCGTTAGCAAATGAGGTACATATATGATTAACAAGATAATCCTTTGGTATTTTTCCATTTGTGAATTTTGTATTTTGGGAAAATTCGGCAATAACCAACTCTTTAAGATTCTCTTTAAAATAATGCAAAAATATTTCATTATTTTCGGAAGATAAAAGTCCCAAAATATTAAACTCGTTTTTTGCCAAATGCTTTAGTAAATGTAAAAATACTGAGCCACCGCCAAAATCACATTCATAATGAATTTGACCCGTTTCTATCCCCGTTGCCGAGTTTATAATATGTTCAAATAGTTCTTCACAAAGTTCTTTTAATAGAAAATCCTTAGTTTCAAAATGAGCATAAAATGTGGCTCTGCCTATATCGGCTCGTTCGATTATATCCCCAACCGAAATTTTATTATAGCTTTTGCTTTCCAGCAATTCTACAAACGCTTTGAAAATTGCATTGCGGGTTTTTCGTTGTCTTCTATCCATAAAATCACCGTACAAATTTTAAATTTTGTTCAGTAAATTACAACTATATTAAAAGATATGTTGTAAATATAAACTGTTTTCTATAAAATAATACCGAACAATATGTTTTGTAACAAATATATTGTATATTATAATAAAGGGAATGTCAAATAATTTATGAAAACACAAAGAAATATACTTATTGCATTTATTCTAAACCTTGCCTTTTCGGTTTTTGAATTTATTGGCGGAATTTTCACCGGAAGTGTGGCTATTATATCCGATTCGGTGCACGATTTGGGTGATGCCGTAAGCATTGGTTTTTCTTATTTTTTGGAAAGAAAAAGCCAGAAACAACCCGATAAAAAATATACATACGGTTATCTGCGTTTTTCGGTTTTAGGCGGCATAATAACAACTTTTATATTACTTTTCGGCTCTGTTGCCGTTATTTACAACGCAATTTTGCGTATTATAAATCCTGTTGATATAAATTACAGCGGTATGATAATCTTTGCGATTATCGGCGCTGTTGTAAACTTTGGCGCGGCATATTTCACGCGTGAGGGTGATTCAATTAACCAAAAAGCCGTAAACCTTCATATGCTTGAAGATATGCTTAGTTGGGTAGTTGCGCTTATAGGCGCCATTGTTATGAAATTTACCGATTTTGCGCTTATAGACCCGATTATGTCTATTGCTGTTGCGGTATTTATCTTCATAAATGCTGTTAAAAATATTAAGCAGGTGCTTGATTTATTCCTTGAAAAAACTCCTGATGTAATAGATATTAACGAAATTACAAAGCATATAGAAAAAATTGACGGCGTTTTAGAAGTACATCACATTCACATTCGCAGTATCGACGGTCATAACAACTACGCCACAATGCATATTGTGACAAACGGCGACCTACACGAAATCAAAGAAAAGGTGCGCGAAGAATTAGAAGAACACGGAATTGCCCATGCTACGCTCGAGCTTGAAACCCCAGACGAGCATTGTCACCATCGCGAATGCCACATCCACCACGAAGCACATTCGCACCACCATCATCACCATCATCATTAAAAACAAGGGAGGCTCTCGCCTCCCTTTAATTATATACTTTTTTAAATACTTCCTCCGCTATTTCCCCTATTTTTTGACTTTCAGCGGGGGTGCAGGTTTTAAGCATTTGTTTTTTGGGTGAACCCCACACGTTGAGAAATCGCGGACCTATCCAACTATGATATTCGGTTTCCTCGAAGCAGCCTTTTATAAGCGACAAGGCCGCTTTTTCAGGCTTCATAAAAATTATCTTCATAGGATATTTTATTATCGCAAAAATAAGTTTGGGATAATGGGCGGTAATATTAGTAAAAGTAACGCCCGGATGTGTTACCGCAAGTTTTACGTCGGTTTCGTTTTTGAAAAGCTCGTATAATGAGAACATCAAAAAACGCTTTGCATTACCGTAGACGCTTGATGCGGCGGTGTGCTTCGAAAAATCTATATCGTTTTGGTAAAGTTTATTATAATTATGGGCAATGCTTCCCACAACCATCACTCTGCCCTTTCGTTCACGTAAAAGCGGCAAAAGGGATTTTATCATATAATACGGTGACACAAAATTGATTTGAAACACGTTATCATACCCTGTATCGCAAATTTTACGCGGTATACTGTACGCGCCTGCATTATGTACAAAAATATCTATTGGAATATTTTTAAGAATTTCGGTTGCCGATTTAACCGACGAAAAATCTTCTAAATCGGCGGTAACAGGATTTACGGTCACACAAAAGTCTTTTCGCAAAATATTTGCAAAAGCTTCACTACGGACGAAGTTTCGGTCAACAAGAATTAGATTCGCGCCAAGACTTGCCAAATTTTTGCAAAGTTCTTGACCTAAACCGCCCGTACTGCCTGTAACGGCGACCGTTTTGCCTTTTAGAGAAACGGTATTAAATTTTAACCATTTGGCAAATCCCATAAGCACCCTCCATAAAAACTTTTTTACATTATACCACAACCCAAAAAAATTGTCACTCGTTTTTATATGCCCACGAAAGGAATACTACTCTCCTACAATATTTTTATATAGCCTATTCGTAGGGTGCGGCACCATGAAGGGAGACACGTCGTGCAAAAAAAGCACCCACTTCCGTGAGTGCTGTAAATTTAAAATAATACAAATTATCTCTTTGAGAACTGAGGTGCACGACGTGCGCCTTTTAGACCGTATTTCTTTCTTTCCTTCATTCTAGGGTCACGAGTCAAGAGACCGGCCTTTTTGAGTTCGCTGCGGAGTTCACCGTCGAACTGAAGAAGAGCACGAGAAATACCGTGACGGATAGCACCGGCCTGACCGGTAACACCGCCGCCTGCAACACGGCAAACGATATCAAACTTATCAGCAGTACCTGTAAGATTAAGGGGCTGACGAACGATAAGTTTCAAGGTTTCAAGACCGAAGTAATCATCAATGTCTCTGTCATTGATAGTGATTTTACCGGTACCGTTGTAAACGCGAACACGAGCCACTGAAGATTTTCTTCTACCCGTGCCGTAAAAATATTCTTTACCTTCAAACATTGTGTATTACTCCTTTCTTAAAATTCATAAACTTCGGGCTTCTGAGCTACTTGCTTGTAGTCAGCGCCTGCGTAAACGTGAAGACGAGTGAGAGCCTTGCGGCCGATAGTAGTATCGGGAACCATGCCCTTAACAGCGAGTTCCATAGCCAATTCAGGACGGGTGTTCATAAGGGTAGCATACTTAACTTCCTTAAGAGCGCCGATGTAACCTGTATGACGACGATAATACTTGTTCTGTAATTTGTTACCTGTTAAAACTGCTTTATCAGCATTGATAACTATAACGTGGTCACCACAATCTACATGAGGGGTGAACTCAGGCTTAACCTTACCGCGAAGTAAATCTGCAACCTTAGTTGCGGTGCGGCCAAGAGGTCTGCCGGCTGCGTCAATAATATACCATTTACGCTGAATATCAGCAGGTTTTGCCATAAATGTTGACATTGTAAAAACCTCCAAAAATATTTAGTACTGCAATAGTCCCCTATTGCGTCAGCTTGACTATGATACCACACCGAAAAACTAAAGTCAACACATTTTTGAAAAATTTTTAATTTACATTTCACTTTCTCTCGTTTTCTCTTATTTTCTCTCATTTTCTCTTGTTTGCTAACTTGCGATTTTATATTTTTGCTGTAAAAAAATCGTAAAAACATAGAATAAAGCGGTCGGTTATCCGACCGCCAAAGGCTTTCTACATTTTATGTAGTAAACCCATTTGTATTTATATCAAGCCCAAAACTGACCGAAAGTGCCTTGTCCACCTGCCCCATAGCGTTTATATCCAAAGCGCCCATTTTTTCTTTAAGCCGTTTTTTATCAATAGTCCTTACCTGCTCGAGCAGTACTATAGAATCCTTTGCAAGACCGCACTCCACCGCATCTACCGAAATATGTGTAGGCAATTTTGTTTTATCGCGCTGGCTTGTAATTGCCGCCGCAATAACGGTAGGGCTGTATTTATTACCCACATCATTTTGAATGATAAGTACAGGTCTTACTCCACCCTGTTCCGAACCGATAACAGGACTTAAATCTGCGTAATATATTTCTCCGCGTTTAATATTCATACATTTTCACACTCCGATTATATTCTTGCCTTAAAATATAAAAAATAATCATCATCTTTCATACAATATATAATATGTGAAAAAAATCTTTCGGTGAGTGGGCTATGGTTAGATTTGCTTGTTGACTTTAAGCCCTTTAAAATGTATAATTTTAGTTAGAGGTGACTAACTTATGCGCAAGTTTAATATAAAAGGTATGAGTTGTGCCGCTTGCAGTGCAAGGGTTGAAACGGCAGTAAATTCACTCGTTAATGTGCAAACCTGTACAGTGAATTTGCTTACAAATTCTATGGTTGTTACAGGAAAAGCCACAAATGAAGATATTATTGCTGCTGTGCAAAACGCAGGTTATTCTGCTTCACTTTTGGATGACGCGCATATTGAAGACACCAATACTTTAAAAGACACCCAAACACCCATTCTTAAACGCCGACTTATCTATTCGCTCGGCTTTTTGGCAGTTTTAATGTATATTTCGATGGGACACACAATGTGGGGCTTCCCCCTACCCAGTTTTATGCAAAACAATGTGCTTATAGCGGTTTTAGAAATGCTTTTGGCACTTACCGTAATGATAATAAATAGACAGTTTTTTATAAACGGTTTTAAGAGTATAATACACCGTGCGCCCAATATGGATACGCTTGTAAGTTTAGGCTCTGCGGCAGGGTTTGTTTATAGCACAGCAGTTGTTGTTATGATGATAAGCGGTAAAATCGACCTTTCCCACGCTTTACACGATTTGTATTTCGAATCGTCGGCTATGATTTTAGCGCTCATAACCTTAGGCAAAATGTTGGAATCTCGTGCAAAAGGTAAAACCACAAACGCGCTCAAAAGCCTTATGGACTTATCACCTAAAACCGCTACTGTTATAAAAAATGGTAAAGAAATCATCATCACCATTGAACAAGTATCCATTGGTGATATTTTTATAGTAAAACCGGGTGAGAGTATAGCAGTTGACGGCATTGTTATAGATGGTTTCAGCGCGGTTGATGAATCAATGCTCAGCGGTGAAAGTATACCGATAGAAAAAAGTGTAAATTCAAAAGTTTCGGCAGGTACAATAAACCGCTCGGGCTTTTTAAAATGTAAAGCCGTAAAGGTTGGCAAAGACACCGCCATTTCACAAATAATAAAAATGGTAAGTGATGCCGCTGCAACCAAAGCCCCTATTGCCAAGGTTGCAGATAAAATTTCAGGTATTTTTGTGCCGATAGTTCTTGGTATTGCAATAATAACTATTGTCGTCTGGCTCATTTTAGGTCAAACAATAGGTTTTGCATTAGCGCGCGGAATTTCGGTATTGGTTATAAGTTGCCCTTGCGCTTTAGGTCTTGCTACCCCTGTTGCTATAATGGTAGGAAGCGGCAAAGGCGCTAAAAACGGTATTTTATTTAAAAACGCCATAGCGCTCGAACAAGCAGGCAAACTTACCGCCGTAGCGCTTGATAAAACAGGCACCATAACCGAGGGAAAACCGTCTGTAACCGATATTGCGCCACTTGGCATTACCGAAACCGAACTTTTAAAACTCGCCTTTTCGCTCGAAAAACATAGTGAACATCCCATTGCTAAAGCAATCGTCAACAAGGCAAAAGAAAACGGAATTGACTCATTCCCCATTTCGGAATTTAACACGGTTGCCGGTAACGGTCTTTACGGCAAAAATAATGACAGTATTTTAAAGGGCGGAAACCTATCTTTCATAGGCGATTGTGTGCCCACTGAATTCATAAGTTTGTCTGAAAACTATGCAAACGAAGGCAAAACCCCTGTATTTTTCTCGAAAAATAGTACATTTTGCGGTGTTATTGCCGTAGCAGATACCATAAAGCCCGATAGCGCAAAAGCCGTAAAAGAGTTGCAAAATATGGGACTTTCAGTTATAATGATTACAGGAGATAACTCGCACACCGCAAATGCGCTTGGCAAAGCCGTGGGTGTAGACGAAATATATTCCGAAATCTTGCCTGACGGAAAGCAAAAAATCATTTGGGCACTTAAACAAAAAAACACCGTAGCAATGGTTGGCGACGGCGTTAATGATGCCCCTGCGCTCACCTGTGCCGATATTGGCATAGCCATTGGCTCGGGTACAGATGTTGCTATTGACTCAGCAGATATAGTTCTTATGAAGAACTCTCTATTAGATGTTAGCGCCGCAATCCGTTTATCACGCGCAACATTAAAAATTATTCATCAAAATCTGTTTTGGGCTTTTTTATACAACTGTCTAGGAATTCCTTTAGCAGCAGGTGTGTTTATTTCACTTCTCGGTTGGCAGTTAAACCCAATGTTTGGCGCCGCCGCTATGAGTCTTTCATCTTTTTGCGTGGTATCAAATGCTTTAAGACTTAATTTATTCAATATATTAAGCAATAAAAAAGACAAGAAAATTAAATTTAAGGAGAAACAACAAATGTCAGTTAAGACTACCTTAAAAATTGACGGTATGATGTGTCCTCACTGTGAAGCACATGTTAAAGATGTATTACAGAACCTGGACGGCGTACTTTCAGCGGAAGTCAGCCACAAGGACGGCACTGCTATTATTGAAAGTAATAAAGAAATCGACCAACTTTTAAAACAGACTGTCGAGAATCAAGGATATAAAGTAACAGACTTAATAAAATAAACGGAGTGAAAATATGCTAAATTTCAAGAAAACTTTAACAATTTTTCTTACGCTTATCTTACTTTTAAGTACCATTCCATTGGTTTCGCTTACCGCTTCTGCCGAAACGGTTAATATGGGTTATATTTTTGAAACTGATGTAAATATCAGAAAGGATGCCACCACATCTTCCGGCGTAGTTGCCAATGTATCAAAATGGAATGTTGCTATCATAGGCACAAAAAATGATACACAATCTACCAAAAACCCATCCACAGGTAAAACTTATGTATGGTATGAAATCTCATACACATCACAATCAAAAACCGTCACAGGTTATGTGCGTGAAGACCTTATCACAGTAACAGACTACACACTTGACCCTGCTTTTTTGGAATCACTTAAAGATTTTCCCGAAAGTTATCACAACGATTTATTGCTTTTACACGCAATGTATCCAAAATGGCAGTTCGTTGCCGATAAAGTAGGTCGTTCCCTTACACAGGCTGTAGCTTCACAGAATAGCGAATATATCAAACTTGTTGATACAAGTTATAATTCTTGGCGTTCTATGAGAAATAAATGTTATAACTGGTCTACGGGCAAGTTTATCACCACCGACGGCGGTCGCTACGGCGCCTCGCGCGAAGTTATATCATATTATATGGACCCACGCAATTTCCTTAATGCCAACGATATTTATATATATTTGACACAACTATTCAATGCCAACAACCAAACAGTTGCAGAGGTACAGCAAATAATCGACGGCTCGTTTATCGAAGGAAAGGTTGCCGATAAAAACGACAAATACTATGGCAAAACCTATGCAGAGGTTATTTACTATGCCGGCAGACTATCGGGTGTAGACCCTTATGTTTTAGCCTCCACCATTATACAAGAGCACGGCAAAAGCGGTACAACTTTAAGTAAAGGCTATGCCTATGAATACGAAAAAAACAAGAAAAAAACCATTTACAATTTCTTTAACTACGGTGCGAGCGGCACCACATCAGCACAGATAATCGCAAACGGTGCAAAATACGCTTATGACCAAGGTTGGACCACACCAAGTGCTTCGATAATCGGCGGCGCTTCAAAGTACGGTTCGGGTTATATTAACAGCGAAAAGGATAATTATCAAAATACATATTTTTATAAAAATTATAATGTATTAACCCCTGACAGAACTTGGCACCAATACGCACAAAATGTTGCCGATTCGCTAAGTTCTTCGCGCGGAATCCAAAAAATTTATGCTGACTATAAAAATACCGAATTAAAGTTCCGTATACCGGTTTACACGTCACTCCCAAGCAAGGTTTCGGCATTACCCACACAAAACAGCAATTATAACAACTATTATTTCGATGAAATAAAAGCCACGGGACTCTCCCCTGCTTTTAACCGCTACACTTACAATTACACATTAAATGTTAGCGATAATATGTTGGTGACTTTAAAACTGCCACAAGGCGCTACCTATGTAGGTGATTATACTTTCCCCTTAACAGTCGGCAAAAATACCGTAACACTAAAAGTTAAATCACAAACAGGCTACACTAATCAATATAAAATAACAGTTACTGCTACTAAAGCGGCCACCCTTACTGTTACCGAAAACTCTACCGCCTTAGTACAAGAATCTGACGGAAAATACTACTATTATGTAAACGGTGTCAAATCTACTGCTACAGGTGTTGTGGACTATCAAGACAAAAAGATTTACGTGCGTAACGGTATCTTTACGGGTAAAAGTGGTATCATCACCTTCCAAGGCAAAAAGATGTATATCAATAAAGGCTACTTTACAGGTGCCAGTGGTATCATTACCTATCAAGGTCAAAAAATGTACATTAACAAAGGTTACTGGACGGGTGCCAGCGGTATCATCACTTATCAAGATAAAAAATGGTATATTGATGAAGGCTACTGGACAGGCGCTACCGAAGTTATAACCTATCAAGACAAGATAATGTACATCGACGGCGGTTTCTTTACAGGTGTTTCAGAGGTTGTCACTATTGGCGACAAAACTATGTACTTTAATAAAGGTTATTTCACCGGCGCCAGCGGTGTTATAACATTCCAAGGCAAGAAGATGTACATAAATAAAGGTCATTTCACCGGCGCTAGCGGATTTGCCACCTATCAAAATAAAAAAGCATATTTTGATAAAGGTATCTTTACCGGTAATACCGAACTTGTAAATTACCAAGACAAACAAATGTATATCCAAAATGGATTTTTTACAAGTATCACAGGCGTTTTCCAATATCAAGAAAATCAAATATACATCAACAAAGGTTACTTTACAGGCGCTAGCGGTATCATCACATATCAGGATAAAAAATGGTATATTGATGAGGGTTACTGGACAGGGGCTACCCAAATTGTAACTATCGGTGACCAACAAATGTATATTGACCAAGGTTACTTTACAGGCGTTTCAGAAGTTGTCACTGTAAGCGACAAAACTATGTACTTCAATAAAGGTATATTTACAGGCGCCAGCGGAGTTATAACATTCCAAGGCAAAAAAATGTACATTAACAAAGGCTACTTTACAGGTGCCAGTGGTTTAGTTACCTATAACGGCAAGAAAGCCTATATCGATAAAGGCTATTTCACAGGTACCACCGGATTATTCACCTATCAGGATAAAACAGTCTATATAAACAAAGGTTACTTTTTAGGTGCCAGCGGCATAATTACCTACAATGGTAAAAAATTATATATAAATAAAGGCTACTTTACAGGCGCCAGCGGTATTGTTACCCATAATGGCAAAAAAGTGTATATAAATGAAGGTATTTGGGACACATCATACACAGGCAAAATAACAATCGACACTAAAACCTATAACATTAAAAACGGAATTGTGATATAAATCACTTTAAAAAAGGCAGTCTGCGGTCTGCCTTTTTTCTTTTATTTAACGCTTCGAATCCCTTTCTCCATATAAAAAAATAAAAAGAGAGCAACATCTTCGGTGTCACTCTCTTTTTATTGAAAAGGTTGTGCAAATTCGATGCCTTTTGGTTTTTTGACTTGTATGTTTGAACTCCTACATATTATTCTAACCATACCTTAGGAAAATGTGTAACAATAAATTGACTCATAGGGCTATCCACGCAATTTTTTAAGTTGTATTGCGAAATAGTTTTTTTCGTATCATCATAAACAAAGTTTAATTCTTTTTCACTTATATTTTCGAATGTTTTTATAACAAACAAGCCGTTTTCTTTATACTCCATGAACTTTTCATACAAATCATTAATTATGGTACAATTGTTAACTTTAACAGGTTTTTCACATGTGTATGCACAGTTAATTGAAGTAGGATTTTTAGTATTTTGGGGATTTTCGCATTCATACAAAAATCCTTTTTTACCCTTATACAAGTCTCTAAAGCAATCTTTATAATATTCACTATAAACAACCTTATTACCATCAAAACCATAAGGATAAAAACTAAAAGGTTTTGGTACGGGTTTGACTGCATAAAGTAAAGCTACCACAGGATTACTGGCTAAATAGATGTATGGCTTTTGATGCTCAGATAAGAAAGGCTTTAATTCTTTTAGATTACCAATGGGCGAACCGTGATATAAAATCATTTATTATTCTCCTTCAATGTTTTACAGCTTGATATCAAAACCCGTCTAATGCGACCGCATAGATTTCGATACTCTTTATATATCTTCACCAATTACATTAGTATTGAATAACAATTGCAACCAACCTTCAGTTTCACTACACTCTTTTAATGCAATTTCAAATTTAGAAAGCATATCAGCCCTACTTTGACCATAATTTGCTTCTCGAATGTTTGCATATACACTACTTGAACTTTTCCGAATTTGAAAAAGTGTATTTGACGGTGCTTTAATATTTTGACATAACAATTCAATATCTGTTGCAAGTTGTTCGGAATAGATAAGCAAATTATTTTTGGTCATAATTCCACTTCCTTTTCAATGAAATTATATGCTTGTGTCAAGTTAGGAACAAATTTGTATTTTTCTTATTATAACATACCATGAATACTATTATCAATATAAAATCCGCCAACATTTTAATAATACAGAAAGAAAGACAGGGAACCATCACTTATCTCTGATTCCCTGTCTTCTAATTGAAAATTAAATAATATCTGAAATTTTTTTCGCAGTATAAACATCCGTTCCGGCATTTAATAAAATGATAGAATTTCTGTTTTCTTTATTGATTTCACAAAGCTTTTTCATAAAATCCGAAGAAGGAATATCAATAGTATTGTTTTCCCACATACAAAGTATTTTTTTTATTGAATTATCATTATACTTTTTAATTGAACTTTCAATATATGCACACGCTTGGCTCTTTAGAGCGTCTACGCTATCAGCAGTAATCGGATATACAATTTGTTCTTCGTTAGCTGTAGTCAATACTAAGCATTGATGATATTCATATTTCTTTTGGTTGTGTGATTCAAAATATACTTTCGCCAACGAAAGCATTGTTCCCCATTCGGATTCGACAGTTGTTTTGTTGTAAAATTCACTCATAATTATTCTCCTTTCATGTTTTATGCTACACGGAAGTACATTCTACTACCATCTGAGAAAGTATAATAATAATTATAATACCCTCCGCAATATGTGTATGTAAAGTCTCTGCCGTAATAATTCATTGCTGCATCCAAAGAACTCCATGTGGCTCCATACTGATTTCCACCACTTCGCATATTAGCGTATTGGTAGAAAGCTAAACCAGATACAGAATCTTCCGAAGTATTTTCATCGAGTGTCATAACCGATGCAGTCTGAGTTACAGGCTGTTCTTCATCCTTAGCAGAAATCACTACAATTTTGTCTTCGCTGATACCGATTGCAGCTACACCTTTATCAGCTGCCGCCTGTGCTTCTTGC
>JAZSNT010000062.1:0-22012 GCA_045536525.1 Acutalibacteraceae bacterium | reverse complement strand
CATTATATCCCAAGTGGTTTTCTCGCACTTCCATTATAACACCTATTTTAAATTCTGCACTATAAACTTTATTCTTTACTCCTTTTTTACGCATAAAAATATGCACCTCCAAAAGTGTCTAACTTTTGGGGTGCATATCAATACCATAATGTGGAGTTTTTATTATTTCTTAATCTGCTCAATATCATAAGGTGTAGTTTGATAAACAAAATAGTTAAGCCAGTTTGAATACAAGAGGTTTGCGTGTGCTCTCCAAGTAACCTTTGGCTCATTTTCGGGGTTATCATCCGGAAAATAATTTACGGGAACTTTAATAGGCTTACCCGCATCTAAATCTCTAACATATTCGGCAGCGAGTGTACCTGCATCATATTCCGAATGACCTGTTATAAAAATCTGCTTGCCGTTTTTGGTTGCCATTGCATAAACGCCGGCTTCCTTAGACGTGGAAAGAATTTTTATTTCCTTGCATTTTTTGACATCTTCTATATCGATTGTAGTATGACGTGAGTGGGGCACCATAAACACATCGTCGAAACCACGAAAAAGAATAGGATGGTTATAATCCACAGTATGTGGGAAAATGCCGAACATCTTTTCGTCTAACGGCTTCTTATCGATACCAAAATGATAATAAAGACCTGCCTGTGCACCCCAACAAATATGGAAAGTAGAATGAACGTGAGTTTTAGTCCATTCCATAATTTCGCACAATTCTTCCCAGTATTCTACTTCTTCAAACGGCATGTGTTCAACAGGTGCGCCTGTAATAATCATACCGTCGAAGGTACGGTCTTTGACGTCGTCAAAGGTTTTGTAAAAAGCCAACATATGCTCTTGCGGAGTATTTTTTGACTGATGGCTTTTTGTGTGTATAAGTTCAAGTTCCACCTGCAAAGGAGAGTTGCCGAGAAGACGGGATAACTGTGTTTCAGTCTCTATCTTTTTAGGCATAAGGTTCAGAAGAAGAATTTTTAAGGGACGAATATCCTGTGTTATAGCACGGGTTTCGGTCATAACGAATATATTTTCATCTTCCAAAGTCTTAACCGCAGGTAAATCATTAGGTATTCTTATAGGCATATTTATATCATATTCCTCTTAAGCCTCCCTTGACTAAAGGGAGGTGGCAAAGCCGAGGCTTTGTCGGAGGGATTCATCCTTTTTAAATTTTATCAAGTGCCTGTTTAATATCAGCAATAATATCGTCTGCTTCTTCTATACCGCAAGAGAAACGGATAAGGTCAGGCGTGATACCCGCCGCCAATAACTCGTCATCATTCATCTGGCGGTGAGTAGCATTAGCGGGATGCAAACAACAAGTACGGGCATCGGCAACATGGGTTGCGATAGCCGCCATTTTAAGTTCTTTCATAAATGCTTCGGCCGCTTTACGTCCGCCCTTAACACCGAAACTTACTACGCCGCAACCGCCGTTTGGCATATATTTTATTGCCAAATCGTAGTTTTTATCGCCCTCTAAATGAGGATAGCGCACCCAAGCAATTCTATCATCATCTTTGAGGAACTTAGCAACTGCAAGACCGTTTTCGCAATGTTTCTTTATACGAAGATGCAAACTTTCAAGACCTAAATTCAAAACATAGGCAGTCTGAGCCTGTTGACAACAACCAAAGTCACGCATCAACTGAGCGGTAGCCTTAGTAATATAAGCACCCTCTATACCGAAACGCTCGGTATAAGTAACACCATGATAACTATCATCAGGAGTACAAAGACCGGGATATTTTTCGGGATACTTAGTCCAATCGAACTTGCCTGAATCAACAATACAACCGCCTACGGCACTGCCGTGACCGTCCATATACTTTGTGGTGGAATGGATTACAATATCTGCGCCCCATTCAATTGGACGGCAATTAACGGGTGTAGCAAACGTATTATCCATAATAAGAGGTACACCGTGGCTGTGAGCCGCATTGGCAAAACGCTCGATATCCAAAACGTTAAGCGCGGGGTTAGCAATAGTTTCCCCGAAAACAGCCTTGGTATTCTCACGAAATGCCGCATTAAGTTCTTCATCCGAACAATCAGGTGAAACAAAGGTAAAATCAATACCCATTCTCTTCATTGTAACGGCAAAAAGATTATAAGTGCCGCCGTAAATTGCAGAAGATGCTACAATATGGTCACCGCAACCTGCTATGTTAAAAATCGAGAAGAAAGATGCAGCTTGACCCGAAGAGGTAAGCATAGCAGCAGTACCGCCTTCCATCTCGCAAATTTTAGCCGATACGTAATCGCAAGTGGGGTTTTGAAGACGGGCATAGAAATAACCCGAAGCCTCCAAGTCGAAAAGTTTACCCATATATTCGCTTGTATCATATTTATATGTGGTACTTTGATAAATCGGAATCTGACGAGGTTCGCCGTTTTTAGGCTGATAACCGCCCTGCACACACTTAGTACCAATTTTAGTGTTTTTCATATTACCTACTCCAAACCAAATAATTTTTTAGCGTTCATATTAAGTATACTACAAATTTCGTTTTCGTCAAGTGAAAGGCTCAAAAAATATTCAATTTCACTCTTTGGAGACCACATTGGATAGTCCGTACCGAACAAAACTTTATCTGCGCCGTATTTTTTTATAATTTCACGTGCTTTTTCTTTTTCAAGATACGGAAAACTGGAAGAACAATCCACGTAAAAATTAGGCATATCACGGTAAACTTCCACCGCCTCTTCCCATATAGACCAACCGCCCAGATGAGCACCTATAACCGTAAGCCCTTTATATATATCCAAAATAGGCAAAAGGCGGTTAGGGTTAGAATAATCGTAACGGTTATCCCCTGTATGCATAAGCACAGGAAGTGAATATTCTTCACAAAGTTCGTAAATTTTAAGACAACGGTAATCGTCTATTTTAAAAACCTGTATATCGGGGTGAAGTTTCACCCCTTTAAGTCCTAAATCCAAGAGATGCTTAACGTCACCCTTTATATCTTCGCTGTCAGGATGCAAAGTACCCAATCCGGTCATAAGTCCTCCCGAATTTTGCACTTCGCGATGTATAAACTCATTAATACTTTTTACCTGATGCGGCGTAGTAGCCACCGATTGAACGATAAAGTGGTCTACTCCCGCCTCATGACCAAGCGCAACAAGGTTTTCAACCGTCCCCGTGCCAACCGAGTTTTCGCCATAAAAATTATCTGTACCTGCAACTGCTCTCGCGGCAATTTTTTCGGGATAGATATGACAATGCGCATCTATTGTATAAATATTATTTATCATAATCCTAATCTCTTTGCGGCATCTTCACGCATTTTATATTTAAGAATCTTACCTGCGGCATTCATCGGGAAGGATGACACAAATTCAATATAACGAGGCACTTTGTGACGCGCCATGTGGTCTGCGATATATTTACGCATTTCTTCTTCGGTCATGCCTTCACCCTTTTTAAGAATGATACAAGCCATAATTTCTTCGCCATAGGTCTTATCGGGTACGCCGATAACCTGCACGTCGCTCACCTTTGGGCAGGTATAAATAAATTCTTCGATTTCCTTGGGGTAAATGTTTTCACCGCCGCGGATAATCATATCTTTAAGGCGTCCTGTTATACGGTAGTTGCCGTCGTCATCCTTACAAGCCAAGTCACCGGTATGAAGCCAACCGTCTTTATCAATTGCTTCTGCGGTAGCATTAGGCATTTTGTAGTACCCTTTCATTATATTATAACCGCGTGCTACAAATTCGCCGTTTACACCGTTAGGGCAATCAAGTCCTGTTTCGGGGTCTATAATTTTACATTCTACGTTTGCAAAAGCACTACCTACAGTTTCGGTGCGGACCGTGAGAGAATCATAATATCTGCTCATAGTACAACCGGGAGCTGCTTCCGTCTGACCGTAAACCGAAACTATTTCACGCATATTCATATTATCGGGTTCGGTTGCCTTTTTCATAAGGTCGGCAGGACAGTTTGCTCCTGCCATAATGCCGACACGCATATGTGAAAAATCGGTCTTTTTGAAATCGGCATGGTTCATCATAGCGATAAACATAGTCGGCACGCCATTAAACGCCGTGATTTTTTCGTTATGAACGCACGAAAGCGACGATTTTGCCGAGAAATAAGGCATCGGACACATCGTAGTACCGTGTGTCATTGACGAAGTCATAGAAAGTACCATACCAAAACAATGGAACATAGGCACCTGTATCATCATACGGTCGGCAGTAGAAAGTTCCATTTGGTCACCGATGAATTTACCGTTATTTACAACGTTATAGTGAGTAAGCATAACACCCTTGGGGAAACCTGTTGTACCCGACGTATACTGCATATTACAAACGTCATCTTTGTCAACCGCCGCTGCCATACGGTAAACCTCGGAAACAGGTACCTGATTTGCTAAATCAACAGCATCTTCCCACGTAAGACAACCCTTTTGCTTAAAGCCAACAGTAATGGCATTACGCAAGAAAGGCAAACGCTTACTATGAAGCGGTAAACCGGGTTTTGTATTCTCAAGTTCAGGGCATAATTCTGCTATAATCTCACCGTAACGACAGTCCTTTGCTCCCTCGGTCATAATTAAAGTGTGTGTATCCGACTGACGTAAAAGATACTCAATCTCATGAATTTTATAAGCGGTATTAACCGTTACCAATACCGCACCGAGTTTTACGGTTGCCCAGAATGCTATATACCATTGAGGCACGTTGGAAGCCCAAACCGCAACGTGTGTACCTGCCTTTACACCAAGCGCTATAAGAGAACGCGCAAAAGTGTCAACATCGTCACGGAATTCGCTATACGTTCTGGTATAATCAAGGGTTGTATATTTAAAAGCATACTGGTCAGGGAATTCTTCTACCATACGGTCGAGCACCTGAGAAAACGTACAATCAATAAGACGGTCCTTTTCCCAGACGTATCTACCTGTATGCGCACGGTTATAGTAAAGTGAATCGCTCTTGGAAGTGTCACCTAACTGCTTCATAAAGTTTACGAAATGCGAGAAAATTATCTCCATATCATCAAGTTCTTTGCACCAATCGGGTATCCATTCAAGCGATACAAAACCGTCGAAATTAACCGAACGAAGACCTAGCATCATCTCTTCTATCGGCATTTCTCCCTCACCGATAAGACAAAATTCATCCCCCTCGGCAGTCTTTACCGCGTCCTTAATATGTACGTGCTTTACATAAGCACCCAAATTTTTAATGGTGGTTTCAGCATCTTCTCCGCCAATGAAATATGTAGCGTACATATCCCACAAAGCCGCCAAATTATCATGTGCAAAGCCATCAAGCAATTCACAAAGTTTTTTGGTGTCTGCGAAAAGTCCCGAAGTTTCCGCCAAAATAACAATACCGCTTTGTTCTGCCACAGGGAGTACTTTTGCAACAATTTCTCTTACAAAATCGTAATTTTCCTCTCCATAAGCCTTAACTCTCACATACGGTATGTGCAAATTAGAAGCTATTTCAATGCACTTTTCAATTTCTTCTATGCTTTCTTTTTCGGCGCTCGTATCCGCCAAGTTACAAACAGTATCTATGCAAGGAATGGTCAACTTCTTTTCGTAAAGTTTTCTTACGGTTTTTGCGGCAGCATAATCGTGAAAAGCACCGTCTTTATCGGTAAAAAGGCGATTATGGATATTGTGCAATTCTATACCTTGAAATTTTAAATCTTTTGCTATTTCACAAAAATCATCAAAAGTGCTATTATGCCAACCTTTCGTGGAAAAAGCCAGTTTCATTAGTTAGCCTCCTCGTAAACTATCTTGTTTACTGCATTTATATAAGCCTTTATAGATGCGGCAATAATATCGGTCGAAATACCATTTCCTGAATAAAGTTTACCGTCTTGTCTTAATTTCACAACAGCGTTACCCATCGCGCCCTTGCCCTCGGTAACTGACTGAATTTGAAAATCATCCAACTCATAATGACAACCGATAATCTGTTCAACTGCATGGAAAGCAGCGTCAATCGGACCGTCTCCCGTGCTAATGCCTTGCAAATTTTCACCATCTTTTTCAAGTGTTATCTGGGCCGATGATGTAATAATGTTACCGCTGTTTACAACAAAATTCACAAGTTTGTATGTGGGCTCTACCTGCAATGCAACACTTGCAACCACTGCATCAAGTTCCTTTGCGGTAATGCGCTTTTTAACGGCAACACGCAAAAATTCATCATAAACCTTAGTTCCGTCTTCTACGCTTAAATCATAACCTAACAATGAAACTGCTTTTAAAACGGTTTCCTTATCATCATTGGAATCTAAAACAAAGTTTTCTTCTGCCGATTCAGATATGCCTATTAAGGTTTTATCTCCCTTTGTATCACTATTAACCCAACCGATTTGCTTTATAATACGTGTAAGTTCGGTGAATTTAAGTGCAGACTCAAAAGCGCAATTGTTACTGCAATTCTTAAGGATGCCTGCAAAAACTTCAAGCGAAGTAATGCTTCCGCCAACAGCAGTTTTAACTGTATTTGCACCCTTTTGAGCAGCGGTAACAGCGCAAGCACAAGCCAAGCCGTTACTGTCTTCACATATCACACCAATATCTCCGTGACACTTAAACTTATCAACAAAGCTGCCAAATCCGTCAGGCATCATTTCAGCAGTAGCATCGCCGAATGTAATAAGATTAGCACCCGATTGTTTAGCAATCTCAACTGCTTCTTTTAAAAATTCAGCTTCTGCTCTTGTAGCATCCATAGCGCAAAATTCAACATCATTGCACTTTTGCTTTGCATAGGATATAACATCTTTAATATGTTCAAGCATTTTAGGAGCTTTTATGTGCAAAGAATATTCCATCCCAACGCAAGAAACGGGCACTTCTAATCTAATACGTGCATTTTGAGCGGTATTAAGCGCTAAAACCGCTTTATCGACATCACTCTTTGTAACAACCGCAACCGAAATAACCCCCGATTTAACAAACGAAGCAATTGTGCGGATAAGCAATGTGTCAGCCTTATCATTCTCTATTTTAGGTAATTCAACAGCATTTACACCCAACTTTTCAAGTTGACGTGCAATCTCAATTTTTTCCTTAAAACCGAGAATCGCACTCTGTCGGCATAATGTTCTGTCTGCAATTTTAATTTTCATAAAAATACCTACTTTCTTCATTAAAAAATCCCTGAGAATGTAAAACACTCTCAGGGACGAATAGTTTATTCGCGGTACCACCCTGCTTACCGTAAAAACGGTCACTCACTAAGGCTCTGACAAGCCCTGCGCTATGATAACGGTGCGTGCCGTAGCAACTTACTTTATTTCAGCCGCTCTGCTCAGGAATGAGACTTGCTTTAACCTTAGTGTACCGCTCTTGCACCAAACGGCGGCTCTCTGAACACCGAAAATTAAACAATAATTCCGTCAACGCATTTAACATTTTTAAAAATTATACCACCAATAAAGTGCATTGTCAAGCATTTATTCTATATTTTTACCTATATCGTCAAGCCTCTTAATACATTCAAGGCATACGTTTTCGCCCATATAAGAAGCGCTGGGGCCTAACCCACCGCAAAAAATACACGTAGGCTTATATTTCTTAAGAACAATCTCGTTGTTTCTTAAAAAAATTTCAAATTTATCTATTTCATTTTCAACCTTCAATTTATCACGATACTCTTTTGGGATAACTACTCTTCCCATTCTGTCTATCGCACGAACTATACCGTCCATAGCAATTTTATCATCGCTCATAATATTTACCTCCGTACTGTCATATTCGAATAATATCACAAATAAATGAGATTTTCAACTGTTTTTGTCATTATATGGGTGGAAAATGACAAAATTTTAAGTTTCGTCACCAATTTATCGGAGAAAAACCGTTTTTCACAAGAATTTCATTGGCTTTTGAAAAATGACGGCAACCCCAAAAACCGTGCCTTGCCGATAATGGACTAGGATGAACGCTTATAAGTTTTCGGTGCAGGGGATTAGTAACCGCCTGACCGATTTTTTCAGCATGGGCACCCCAAAGCAAAAATACAATCGGCTCTTTTCTTTGATTTAATTTTTCAATTGCTTTTTGTGTAAAAATTTCCCAACCTTTATTTTTATGACTTGTGGGTTGTCCTTCACGCACAGTAAGTACGGTATTAAGCATTAAAACGCCCTGTTTCGCCCAACCGTCCAACTGTCCGCTTTCAGGTGTTTTTTTACCGACGTCACTTTCTAACTCCTTGAAAATATTTCTGAGCGAAGGCGGAAATTTAACGCCATCCAAAACCGAAAAACAAAGCCCGTGCGCCTGATTTTCACCGTGATATGGGTCTTGGCCAATTATAACAACCTTCACTTCACTAAACGGGGTATATTCAAAAGCTTTAAAGATATTTTCCTGTTTGGGATATATTGTTTGTGTTTTATATTCAAGGTCCAAAAACGCTTCCAACTCTTTAAAATAAGGTTTTTGCCATTCATCTTGTAATACAAAATCCCAATCGTTACCTATTCTCATTTTTTCGCCATTCTTGACCAAATAATAATGGCTATTTGAAGCGGTATGCCAAATAACAGTATTTCCCACACGTTAAAATGCAGTAACTGAACCGCGAGACACAACAGTATACTCCACACCAAAACCGAAATAAACCAGAACATCACCTTGCATTTATTCCAGATGACGTCGAAAACCAAACCGACTATTGTGGAAACGGGAACTGCCCAAGCAAAAGTTATGGGATAATACTTGTCTGTAAAAATATGTATAAAAACGAAGCAAACCAACGCTACAAGCCACACGGCGAGTAACGACAACAAGGTTATATGAAGATATCTTTTGCGAAGATATGAAGATTCTATTACGTGAGGTTTGATTTTTTGCTCATTTACAATATTATCAATACTTACCCCATAGAGTTGACTCAACTTGTAAAATACTTCAATAGGCGGTAAAGAGTCTCCTTTTTCCCACTTGGAAATTGCCTTATCGGAATAATTGAGTTTTTCTGCTAATTCAGCTTGGGTGAGACTGTTCTTCTTACGCAAAATTTGCAAATTTTTTCCTATCATGAAATTCAAGTTTTCCATTTACGCTTCCTTTATATATTATTTAATAAAATTAGAAAAAATGCTCATATTAAAAACGGGAGTGATTTTTTTGGGTTTGATACAGTGCGCCGAAAATTGCAAATATCAGATTGACGGATATTGCGCCTTAGAAATTTGCAGTAACATAAACTCGCCCGAAAGCGACTGTCCTTATTATCTGTCACGCAGTACCGATAGTCTTAATAGCCTGTCCCAAAGTGGTAACACCGATGAGTTCAATTGATTTTGGACAGTTAGTTATTTGTTTCAGACACGCCTTGGGCAATATACACTTGGTAAAACCCAAACGCGCTGCCTCAATAACACGTGTCTGCGCACAGGGCACGGTACGGATTTCACCCGAAAGTCCAATTTCACCAAATGCTATGGTGTTTTGGTCGACAGGTATATCTCTAAGTCCTGATACGAGCGCCATTGCGACCGCTAAATCCGCAGCCGGTTCATCAAGACGCATACCGCCTACGATATTTACATAAGTATCTAAATTTGAAAAATGAATTCCTATGCGTTTTTCAAGTACCGCCAGTAAAAGATTAAGACGGTTATAATCATAACCCGTCGCCGTTCTGCAAGGATTACCGAAACCGGTAGTGGTAACCAAACCTTGCACCTCCGCCAAAATCGGACGTGTACCTTCTATAACACAAGTAATACACGCTCCCGAAACGTCGGTAAGTCTTCCCGACAAAAGCATTGCCGACGGATTTTCAACCTCACAAAGACCGTTCTCGTTCATTTCAAAAACGCCAATCTCATTAGTAGAGCCAAAACGGTTTTTTATTGCACGTAAAATACGATAAGACTGATTACGCTCACCCTCGAAATAAAACACGGTATCAACTATATGCTCCATAACCTTTGGTCCTGCAATATCGCCGCCTTTATTAACGTGACCTACGATAAAAATCGGGATATCCAAACACTTGCAAGTGCGAAGCAACAGATTTGTACACTCCCTCACCTGCACAATACTGCCGGTGGTTGATGAAAGTTCGCTTATTTGCATTGTTTGAATTGAATCTATCATAACAATATCAGGTTTTGTGGTTGTTATGTAGTTACTTATAATCTGCGCATCGGTTTCGGTCATAATAGTAACGTTATCACTCACAACACCTAGACGGTTTGCACGCATTTTAATCTGTATCGCCGATTCTTCACCCGAAACGTAAAGTATGTTCTTTGCGTCTTGAAGTGCATTACATATCTGCAAAAGAATTGTAGACTTTCCTATTCCGGGGTCACCACTCAACAAAACGCCCGAACCTTTTACAATACCTCCGCCAAGCACACGGTCAAGTTCCTTTATGCCTGTAATGTATCGTTCTTCGGCGGTAACGTCTATTTGTGAAAGCGTTTTTGGTGCTACCGCAGTAACAACATGTGCCGAAGCCTTTAAAACAGACTTCGCAACCCTTACATCTTCTTCTAATGTACTCCAACTGTCACAAGACGGACACTTGCCCATCCATTTAGCAGTTTCATACCCACATTCACGGCAAACATATACAGTTTTAGATTTTGTTGCCATCGCCGTTCTCCTTAAAATATTCCATAATTCCGCAATATATACTAAACGCCATTTTTTGCTGATAATCTTCCCTTTTTAAAAGAGCCAATTCCTCTGCATTACTTAAAAAACCACACTCCACAAGCACCGCCGGAACGGTAGCGTTGTAAAGCAAATAGGTACTGCTTGTAGCTTTTTTATTTACACGCATATTATCATGCTGTATAAGATTCACTATCGAGCGTTGTATTGTGTCACCCAATATTTTGGCATCGTTATTATCGCTGTAAAACACCTGTGAGCCAAATGCCGCCGAGGTTGTAAACTTATTAAGATGAATACTCACAAAAACCGAATCGGGATAATCTTTCATAAGTTCCAGCCGATTTTTAAGGTCGCTCCGCTTTTTAGAAGCAATCTCGGTAGATTCGGTATCTTCGGTGGAAACATCTTTTTCTCTTGTCATTATAACACAAACCCCGTTTTGTTTCAAGAGTCTTGCCACAGTTAATGAAATATTTAGGTTTATATCCTTTTCAATCGTGCCGTCACTCGCTACCGCACCGCCGTCAAACCCGCCGTGGCCTGCGTCTATTATAACAGTTTTCTGTGTATTTTTTTCACCCGAAACCATAACATTGTCATTCTGACCAACATAAAAATAAACCGAAACGGCACAGACCATCATAATAAAAAATAACGGCACCGTAATCCGCCTTAATATTTGCACTAGAATCCCTCCCATTTACCTCTATACAATTTATGTATTTTTTGGCAAATATATTCAAAGAGCATACTTTTTAAACAATGTAATCATATATGAAAATATCTTTTGAAAAAGATATTTTTGAGCTTGACTTTACTGCGGTGATGTGATATCATAGTGCTATGTTAAATCGAGAGGTAAAAATTATGTACAATTTCCATAACAAATCAGTTGACAGACTATTCCAAACTATGCTAAACTTAAAGACTATTGAGGAATGTTATGAGTATTTTGCTGATATTTGCACCATAAAAGAAGTACAAGATATGGCTCAGCGACTCGACACCGCCATTCTTTTGGACGAGGGTTTAAGTTACCAAAAAATTACCGAAAAAATCGACGTCAGTACCGCCACAATAGGTCGGGTCAGCAAATGCCTTAACTACGGCAGCGGCGGTTACCGTTCGGCTATTGATAAATTAAAGGAAACGGAGAAACAGTAATGCAGTCTAACGAATTATTTTTGAGTTTCAACGAAAAAGTTATATTTTCGCTTCGTTCGCTTTACTCGTCACACGGTTATTCACAGTATAAGATGAGCAAATTCGAAGAATACGACCTTTATGCCAGAAATAAAGACTTTTTGATTTCGGACAGCATTATCACCTTTACCGATACAAACGGCAAACTTATGGCATTGAAGCCCGACGTCACTTTATCTATAATTAAAAATATCAAAGACAATCCCGATAGTCTGCAAAAGGTTTTTTATAATGAAAACGTGTACCGTATCTCCAAGGGAAGCCACATATATAAAGAAATTATGCAGGCAGGTCTTGAATGTTTTGGCGATATCGATGATTACAGCCTTTGCGAAGTTATAACACTCGCTTTGGGAAGCCTTAAAACCATATCTGATTCTTATGTTCTTGATATTTCTCACTTGGGGCTTTTGGAAAATGTTTTTTCTGCCGTTTCTTTACCCGATTTCGCGCGTGAAGACGCTTTGAAATTCATTGGCGAAAAGAACACCCATGAACTTGTAAAATTGTGCGAGAAAGTAAATCTTTCGGCAGAAGATACCGATATTTTAAAACTTATCGTATCCACATCCGGTAAACCGCAATACGTTTTGGAAAAACTCGAAAATAAACTTAACGGTAAAATCGATATTACACCCATTAGCCAGTTGCGAAAAATTGTTAACGCTGTGGGCGATGATATTATTAACATCGACTTTTCGGTTATAGGTGATATGAAATACTATAACGGTATCGTTTTTAAAGGCTTCATCGAAGGCGTTCCTACAAGCGTTTTATCGGGCGGTCAGTACGATAAACTTATGCAGAAAATGAAACGCAAATCAGGCGCTGTGGGTTTTGCGGTGTATCTTGATATGCTCGAACGTTTCGGCTTAACGTCTAACGAATATGACGTAGACACCCTGCTTTGTTACAGCGATAAAACCGATATTAAAGCGCTTGCCGATTATACCAAAACATTAACCCAAAGCGGTATGACCATTTCGGTTTGCAAACAAATTCCAAAAAACGTTAAATACAGAAAACTAATAAATTTTGACAGCGAGGTGGCAAAGAGTGAAAACAATGCTTAACGTGGCGCTTCCAAAAGGAAGACTTGGCGAAAATGTTTATGCTATGTTTGAAAAAGCAGGATTTCCTTGCCCTTCCATAAAAGAAAATAACCGCAAACTCATTTTTGAAAATGAGGAAGCAGGTGTTCGTTACTTTTGGGTAAAACCATCAGACGTTGCAATTTACGTCGAACGTGGCGCTGCCGATATCGGCGTAGCAGGTAAAGATATTTTACTTGAATACACCCCCGACGTTTACGAACTTCTAGACCTTAATTTAGGTAAATGCCGTATGGCTGTTGCCGCAAAGAAAGATTTCCGCTATGATATGAGCCGCACCTTACGTGTCGCTACAAAATTTAAAAATATTGCAAGCGGACATTATCTTTCAAAAGGTATGGACATTGATATTATTCACCTTAACGGTTCAATCGAAATAGCGCCGATTTTAGACCTTTCGGACGTTATTGTGGATATCGTAGAAACAGGCACAACCCTTAAAGAAAATAATTTGGAAGTTATTGAAGAAATCGTGCCCATAAGCGCACGGCTTATCACCAACAAAACAAGTTATAAATTCAAATCACAAAGTACACAGAAAATCGTATCTGAAATTGCCGATAGTG
The DNA here is from genome assembly GCA_045536525.1 of Acutalibacteraceae bacterium. Taxonomy (GTDB): domain Bacteria; phylum Bacillota; class Clostridia; order Oscillospirales; family Acutalibacteraceae; genus UBA737. The sequence goes on along the minus strand of JAZSNT010000062.1, from coordinate 8,500 downwards.
TGGAGGCTGCAAAATGATAAGAATCTTAAAATACGGCGAAGTTTCCAACAGTGAAATCTTTGCCCGTGCCGAAACAAATATGAACGTAGAAAGCATTGTTTCGGAAATTATAGAAAACGTCAAACAAAACGGCGACAAAGCCCTTTATGAATACTGTGAAAAATTCGATAAAGCAAAACTTGATTGTCTTTTAGTATCAGGCGAAGAAATCGAAGAAGCGGTTTCTCTTGTAGAGCCAAAGTTTTTGGAAATTTTAAAGAAAGCGGCAGAAAATATCCGAACTTTTCACCAAAAACAACTAAGAGAAGGCTTCGAAATAAAAGGTGAAGACGGTATTGTAATCGGTCAGAAGATTACCCCTGTTGACCGTGCAGGTCTTTACGTGCCGGGCGGTACTGCGGCATACCCCTCTACCGTGCTTATGGACTCTATCCCCGCCAAAATCGCGGGTTGCAAAGAGGTTGTTATGGTCACACCTCCGAGCGCTAACGGCAAAGTAAACCCTGTTATTTTAGCGGCCGCAAAAATTGCGGGTATTGATAAAATTTTCAAAGTGGGCGGCGCACAAGCCGTAGCCGCTTTGGCTTACGGTACCGAAAGTATACCAAAAGTTGATAAAATCGTAGGCCCCGGCAATGCATTTGTTGCCGAAGCCAAAAAACAGGTTTTCGGTCAGGTTTCTATTGATATGATAGCCGGTCCGAGCGAAATTTTAATTGTTGCCGACGGCAAATCGGAACCGTCACACGTTGCGGCAGACCTTTTATCGCAAGCCGAACACGACCGTTTGGCAAGTGCCGTGCTTGTAACCGATTCTATTGACTTGGCAAACGCAGTAAGCAAAGAATTGGAGAAGCAAATCCCATTACTTTCACGCAGTGAAATCGCCCGTGCTTCTATTGATAACAACGGCAAAATCATCGTTGCTGACGATATACACAAAGTTATAGAAATTTCTAATGAAATTGCTCCCGAACATTTGGAACTGCTCGTTGACAACCCGTTCAATTACTTGGACGAAATCCGTCACGCAGGTTCGATTTTTATGGGCAGAAACTGTCCCGAAGCATTGGGCGACTATTTTGCAGGACCTAATCACACCTTGCCCACAAGCGGTACTGCAAAGTTTTCAAGTCCCTTATCGGTTGACGATTTTATAAAGAAAACACAATACACATATTACACACGTGAAGCACTTTCCAAAGTAGCCGAAGATGTTGCTTTCTTTGCCGAAAAAGAAGGACTTACTGCTCACGCAAAAAGTGCTGTAATACGCACGGAGGAAAAATAATTGAGCCGTTTTTTTAATAAAAAATACAGCTGTCTCACCCCATACACACCGGGTGAGCAACCAAAGGATATGCAATACATAAAACTTAATACCAACGAGTCACCCTTTGCCCCCTCTCCCTCAGCGCAAAAGTTTGCCAAAGAGGCAGCAGAAAATCTGCAACTTTATTCCGACCCAGAGTGCCGTGACCTTGTAAAAACTGCGGCGAAATATTTCGGCGTAGAAAAAGACCAGATTCTTTTTACAAACGGCTCGGACGAAATACTTAATTTCGCCTTTATGTCATTTTGCGAAGACGGTGCGGTTTTTCCCGATATAACCTACGGTTTTTATTCGGTTTTTGCTGAACTTAATAATATAAACTATCGCGAAATACCGCTAAAAGACGATTTTACCATTGATACAAACGATTATAAGGGCATAAACAAAGCAATTTTCATAGCTAACCCTAATGCACCGACAGGTATCGCACTTTCGCTTTCGCAAATTGAAGAAATTTTGGTTTCCAACCCCTATAACGTGGTGATTATTGACGAAGCGTACGTAGATTTTGGCACAGAAAGTGCTATAAAACTAATTGATAAATATGACAATTTGCTTATCACACAAACCTATTCAAAATCACGTTCATTAGCAGGTGGCAGACTTGGTTTCGGTATAGGTAACAAAAATCTTATTGCCGACCTTAACACCATAAAATATTCTACCAACCCCTATAACGTAAACCGTATGACAGCGGCGGCAGGTGTAGGCTCACTTAAGGATGACGATTACACAAAACGCAACTGTCTTGAAATAATGAGCATACGCAAATGGACAACCGAAGAACTTATTAAATTGGGTTTCAGCACAACAAATTCTCTTGCCAACTTTGTGTTTGCTAAGCACCAGAAGGCCGACGGTAAGCAAATTTATTTAAAGCTCAAAGAAAAAGGTGTTTTGGTACGCCACTTCGACAAAGAAAGATTATACGACTATAATCGCATAACCATAGGAAGCAAAGAACAAATGGAAATATTTATAGAAACCTTAAAAGAGGTTTTGAAGGAGTTATTATGAGAACTGCTACAATAAACAGAAAAACCAACGAAACCGACATATCGCTCACCCTTAATATTGACGGTACGGGCGAAAGTAAAATAGACAGCGGTTGCGGTTTTTTAGACCACATGCTCACTCTTTTTGCCAAACACGGCAGATTCGATTTAACCCTTACCTGCAAGGGCGACACCGAGGTTGACGACCACCACACAACCGAAGACATCGGCATTTCATTAGGACTTGCCTTCAAAGAAGCACTTGCCGATAAAAAAGGTATCGTGCGCTACGGATATATGGTGCTGCCAATGGACGAAGCACTCATCCTCACCGCTATCGACTTTTCAGGCAGAGCATATCTCGGTTACGATATGGATATCCCCACAGAAAAAGTCGGCACTTTTGATACCGAACTTGTGGAAGAATTCTGGTACGGTTTTGTACGCAATGCAGAATGTACTTTGCACATAAAAGAAATTGACGGTGTAAACTCGCACCACATAATCGAAGGTGCATTCAAATCGGCGGCACACAGCATAAAAGACGCCGTGAAGATTGACCCTGATTTTGAAGACGAAGTTTTATCCACGAAAGGTGTTTTATAATGGTAGCCATTGTTGATTACGGCGTAGGAAATCTGTTTTCCCTTAAAAGTTCGCTTGCGGCGGTCGGTGCTGACGTCACCGTCACAAGCGATAGTGAAGTTTTAAAAAATGCCGACCAGATTATCCTGCCGGGCGTAGGAGCTTTCGAGGATGCCTCACGGAAACTGCGTGAAAGCGGACTCGATAAAACAATCATAGAGTTAGCCCAAAAAGGCAAACCGCTTATGGGTATATGCCTTGGTATGCAGATGCTTTTTGAGAAAAGCTACGAATACGGCGAACATCAGGGTTTGGGACTTATAAAAGGTAACGTTGTACCAATGAAAAACGTTATTCTGGATGACCTTAAAATCCCGCACATTGGTTGGAATCCTTTGATTTTTAAAAATCAAAGTCCTTTATTTAGCGGTATAAAAGACGGCGACTGCGTGTACTTTGTTCATTCTTACTACGCTACCGACTGCGACAAATCGGTAATAGCAACTGCCGAGTACGGTGCAGAACTTACTGCCGCAGTACAAACTAAAAATGTATTCGGTTGCCAGTTCCACCCCGAAAAAAGCGGCAACGTAGGACTCGCAATATTAAAGGCATTTACCGAAATGCAGGAGGGCGAAATATGTTAATCTACCCCGCCATAGACCTTTTTGACGGTAAAGCGGTACGCCTTTTCAAAGGCGACTACAACCAGATGACCGTTTATAACGAAAACCCCGTGGAAGTAGCGCTCGATTTTAAACAAAGCGGTGCTGCACACATTCATTTAGTAGATTTAGAAGGTGCCAAAGACGGCACCACCCCCAACTTAGATACCGTTATCAAAATCAAAGAAACCACCGGACTTTTCTGTGAAATCGGCGGTGGTATACGCAACTTGGAAACTATCGACCGTTATATATCTGCCGGCGTCGACCGTGTTATTTTAGGTACAGCAGCAGTTACCGAAAAAGGATTTGTTGAAAAAGCGGTACAAAAATACGGTGAAAAAATCGCCGTTGGTATCGATATCAAAAACGGTTTTGTGGCTATAAAAGGTTGGACCGAAACGTCTGACCTTGACGCTTTTGACTTTTGCAAAAAAATGGCGGATATAGGAGTCACAACCGTCATTTGCACCGATATTTCAAAAGACGGTGCAATGCAAGGCACAAACCACGCCCTATATAAAGATTTATCCAAAAAATTCAGCATAAATATAATCGCATCGGGTGGTGTTTCTTCAATCCAAGACATCGAAAAACTCGCAAGTATCGACCTTTACGGTGCTATTATCGGCAAAGCCTGCTACACGGGCGCTATAAACTTAAAAACAGCAATCGAGGTGGCAAAATGATTACAAAAAGAATAATTCCCTGCCTTGACGTGCGTGACGGCAGAGTAGTAAAAGGCGTAAACTTTGAAGGCCTTCAAGACGTTTCTTCCCCTGTAACTCTTGCCAAATTTTACAGCGACTGCGGTGCGGACGAACTCGTTTTCTACGATATTACCGCTTCAAGCGACGGCAGAAAACTTTTTACCGATATTTTGTGCGAGACCGCCAAAAGCGTGTTTATACCGCTAACCGTCGGCGGTGGCATAAATACCGTTGCCGATTTCGACCGTGTGCTTAAATGCGGCGCAGATAAGGTTAGCGTTAATTCGGGCGCTATCCGAAACCCCAACTTAGTTTACGAGGCGGCAAAACTTTACGGTAACCAATGTGTTGTACTTTCTGCCGATATCAAACGTGTTGACGGTGTTTTCCGTGTATTCGCCAAAGGCGGCAGAGAAAATACCGGTATGGAAGCGATTGAATGGATAAAATGTTGCGTTGGCAACGGAGCCGGTGAAATCGTTGTAAATTCCATTGATACCGACGGTGTGAAAAAAGGCTTTGATTTAGAAATGTTGGAGGCCGTATGTAATGCCGTAAACGTACCTGTTATAGCATCAGGTGGCGCAGGTAAAATAGGCGATTTTATTACACTTTTCAACACACTTCCAAAGGTTGATGCCGGTCTTGCGGCTTCTATTTTTCATTTCGGAGAAGTAAAGATTGCCGACCTTAAAAACGAAATGGCAAAAGCACACATCCCCACAAGAATTTAAAGGAGAATAAAAATGTTAGATATAAATGCTTTGAAATTTGATAAAGACGGACTTATCCCCGCTATTGTTGTGGATTCGGTAACCAAAAAAGTACTTACCTTGGCTTATATGAATAAAGAAAGCCTTAAAATTTCCATGGAAAAGGAACTGACCTGTTTTTACAGCCGCTCCCGTCAGGAATTATGGCTTAAAGGCGAAACCAGCGGCAACTATCAGCATATAGTTTCCATCACCACAGACTGCGATAATGACGCTTTAACAGTTGTGGTTGAGCCCGACGGCCCTGCTTGTCACAAAGGCACGTTTTCTTGCTTTGAAAACCCCGTTTTCCAAAGTAAAGAACGCCACGAATTTTCTTATGAAGGTTTAATGGAACTTATAAAAGGCAGAAAAACCGATAAAAAAGAGGGCTCTTACACCACCTATCTTTTCGAAAAAGGTATTGATAAAATACTTAAAAAAGTAGGCGAAGAATCCACCGAAGTTATCATAGCAGCAAAAGATGATGACAAGAAAGAAACCATATATGAAATTGCCGACCTTGCTTATCATGTAATGGTACTTATGATTAAAATGGGCATTTCACTTGAAGACATTCACAAAGAACTTGCTTCCCGTCACGTTATTGACCACAAGGTTAAGCAGGAGAAAATGACAAAATGATAGACTTACACACCCACACCACTTTTTCCGACGGTAAAAACACACCCGAAGAAATGGTGCTTTCGGCAATTGATAAAGGTGTTAAAACACTCGGCTTTTCGGACCATTCATACACCCCTTTTGATATCCCGTGTTGTATAAAACTCGAAGAAATTGAAATTTATAAATCCGAAATCAACCGCCTTAAAACAAAGTACAAGGATAAAATTCAAATTTTATGCGGTATTGAGCAGGATTATTTAAGCCAAACCGACACAAAAGGCTTTGATTACGTAATCGGCTCGGTACATTACTTGCATTTAGGTGACGAATATATCTGGGTTGACGGTGACCCAAAACATCTGATTTCGGCGGCTGATAAATATTTCGGCGATGATATCTATTCACTAATAGAATATTACTACGAATTAGTAGGCGAAGTTATAGAAAAAACCGATGCTGTAATCATAGGTCACTTTGACCTTATAACCAAATTTTGTGAAACCAAACCATTTTTCGACCAAAACCACCCTCGCTACATAAATGCTTGGAAAAATGCGGTTGACAAGTTATTAAAACACAACATACCCTTTGAAATAAACACGGGTGCAATATCACGTGGTTATCGCACCACCCCCTACCCTGCGGAAGATATTAAAGAATATATAACCAAAAACGGCGGAAGTTTTATCCTTTCAAGCGATAGCCATAAAGCAGAAACCATAGCCTTTAAATTCGAAGAATACAAATAATTTATTACGCAAAAAAGAAGATGTCACAAGGGAGACACTTCGTAAAGAAACGTACTCTTAAGGATAGTTTCTAAAGGTACGAGCATTGCGGGCAAGAGAATTGAGAGAAGTTTAATCTTCTCTCTTTTTTCTTGCCCTTTTTTATTTGTATCCGTACATTCGACTATTACACCTTCTTTAAGTACAATTATTGTAGAAACTTAAAGGAGGTATTTTTATGGGTAAGTTTATTGAAGAATTCTACTATGGCAACCTTGATCCACAGGCACGTAGCACGAAGCAGAACAAGGCAGTACAAAAGCAAATGGAAGTATTGATGCTCAATGAAGACTATCTCACCGAGAATCTTTCGGGCGAAAGCAAAAAGAAATTCCTTGAGTTTGTCAATGCTTGGGGTGTAGTAAATGGTGAATCCAACCTTGATAGCTTTATAATGGGTTTTCGTCTTGGCGCCGACTTCACCTACGACACCTTTGTTTCTGATGAAGCGCCATTTGTGGATTTGCTTAAGGAGTGAATGTTATGAGTGAAAAGAAATATTATATAGCTCTCGATGACTTTGAACGCAGGGTTGTTGTGAACTGTATGAATGAAATGCGCAACTCTCTTATTGAGGATGGTAAATGTACAGATGTCTTGGATGAGGTGTTACTGAAAATCGTCCGCCCAAAGCAAAAGAAATTTAAAGTTGTATATAAGGAGGCTTAATTATGGAACAGTTAGCAAAATTTATTACAGATGAAAAAACGGGGCTCAAATACGAACTGTGTGGTGACTACTATATTGTTGCCGGCGGAGATGAACCTGAACGTGAGGCAATCGGCATTTGGGGGCAACGGCATTTAAACCATATCCAACAGCACTGTAAACCCTTCTACACCAAAATGCTCACCGAAAATACACTTTACGAATATCTCCTTCAACTCAATCGTGATGCTGAAGATACCTTCAATCGCTTGGTTAAACAAATGGCAGAACGTGAGGGTTTGACCGAACAACTTAAAGTGGACAACGAAATGGAGTGGGTCAGTCGAATGAATAACATTCGCCAAAGAGCAACGGAAATTGTAAACCACGATATAATTTATGTATAAACGATAGCGGCGGCAGGGAGAGAATTCTCCTTGCCGCCGTTCTACTTAGTGACATTTATGACCGCAACCGTGGTCGCCACAAGTGTGACCCTCGCCGTGATGGTCGTGGTGGTCGCATTTTACATTAGGATTGAATCCGAGCGTGCCTCCGAGGAATGCTTCGACTGCAGCATCGCAGGAACCGTTAACACCACCGAAAAGCTTGATACCGGCCTTGGCAAGTGCCATCTGTGCGCCACCGCCGATGCCACCGCAAATAAGAGCGTCAACGCCGAGCGCCGAAAGCAGTCCTGCAAGTGCTCCGTGACCGCTACCGCTTACATCAATCACTTCACTACTGACTATCTTCCCATCTTCTGCAGTATAAATCTTAAACTGCTCGGTATGTCCGAAGTGCTGGAAGATCTGTCCGATTTCGTAAGTTACTGCAATTTTCATTGTACTGTCTCCTTTGAGTTTTCTATTGTTAAAGACTTTAGTGCCTTTTTAAATTGAATGGTGAAAAGGATAGCGGTAAAAGTTACTGCTATCACGTCGGCAACAGGTTCTGCTGTATAAACGCCCAATGTTTTGTCTGTTATCAGCCCGGGCATAATGTAAATCAGCGGTAAGAGTAAAACAAACTACGCGACCGACCATTTTAAAGTGGTGCTGAAAGAAAAAGGATTAAAACCCGTTCGCTTTCACGACCTACGACACAGTTGTGCATCGCTGTTACTTGCAAACGGTGTGCCGATGAAAATGATTCAGGACTGGCTTGGTCACAGTGATATGGGAACCACTGCTAACATCTACAGCCACATCGACAGTGAAAGTAAGAAAGCAAGCGCAATGGCAATAGGTTCAGCCTTGGGATGAGAGTACAAATGAAAAAGGGGATGAACAAATCATCCCCATAAAAATTATTTATTATCTTCTATATTTGAATGGTCATAATTAGCTTTGTTTCGTTCATTACTTTTTTCGCGTAATCTTAAAAAACTCATAAAT
>JAZSNT010000012.1:0-8459 GCA_045536525.1 Acutalibacteraceae bacterium | reverse complement strand
CGCGGGACCCATTTATGGGTAGTAAGTAAAAATTGCATGGCTGGCAGGCCAACAAAAAAGCGCACTTGTGCGCCGCCAGTATCGGTTAGGGCTATGCCCGAAAATGAAATACCACCCGCTATGCGGGTGGATATTTATTGTATTAAAAATCCGCATAATTGAAAACATTTGAATTTTATGGTAAAATATTTAAAACAAAATTTTGAAATTTGTGAGAGTTTTTCTTTTCTGTTTCGTCTAATAGATGAGGAGAAACCAAAAGAGAGGAGATCCAAATGGATAACGGTGTAAGTAGCTACCTACTGATTATACTGTGGATAATGTGAAATTTATTGAAGATTCTTCTATTGTACTTTATGTAAATCAAACCTTTACTATTGATGAGTTAGAGGCTTATTTTAAAAATGATGACCAAAAAGATACTTTATGAAAAAAGATATTTGTTTTATGTGAAATATAAGTAACGATTTTGACAGAAAGGAGCTTTTGAAAATGAAAAAAACAATAAGTTTAATGCTGGCGGTTTTAATGCTTGTGGTTGTACTTTCTGCTTGCGGTGAAGAGGATATTAAAAGTGATGATGAAAATCTCGCTTCTACGGTTTCGTCACAAAATACCGAGGCTTCTGTTGAAAGTGAAAAAGAAGAAACTACTACTAAAAATAAAAAGACAGACACCAAAAAGGATAAAAAGAAAGACACAGGTTCTTCCAAAATCACCACAACCACATCTATAACTTCAAGCACTACAACTGTGCCGGAAGAACCGGTTATCAATGAACTTTCGGGTGTAAAATTGACTTCAAAGGTTGGATTTAATAAAGATTTAAAGTTAGGTTTTGATTTAGAATTAGATTCAGAAGGAAAGTTAAACGGAAACATTTTTATAGCAAAAACATACGAAGAATTTAAAGACATTTATGATAATGATATTGGAAAAATTCCTGATAAATACAAAGATTATGATTCTTTCGATGAAGATAATTATTTTTTAAAATATGATGAAGATTTCTTCCAAGAAAATGCTTTAATAATTGTGTTATCTTATGAACCAAGCGGTTCTAACAGGGTGAAAATAGACGGTGTTTCCAAAAAGGACGGGGAACTATTTGTGGGCGTTATAAGTGAGGTTCCTGGTCCGGGCTACTTTGGCACTTGTGATGCTGCTTATTGGCGGACTTTAATTGAGGTTAAAAAATCGGATATTGCTGATATAACAAAAATCACACGTGTTAAATCAGAAGCATGGCGGTAGGTAAGGGGTACACAATGACAGTTACTATGTGTTGAAGATTTCCCAAATTCAAAAGCGGCAGGTGAAAACCTGCCGCTTTGTATTGGCTCCCTTGTGTAAAGGGAGCTGGCAAATGCGAAGCGTTTGACTGAGGGATTGTTAGTTTTAATTTTATTAAATTTTGCTAATGCAATCCACTTTATCACTTTTTCGTTCGTATGGAAAGATACCGCTAATTCACGGCTCGGCAAAGAGTCCAATTTTTGGCGGATTGTAGGTAAATAATATAAACAGTAATGATATTATAAAACAAATTATAAGTGAAATAAGCGCATGATTAGTACCGCAAAATTTTTCCTTATTTATAATTTTGTTTTTGATATATAAACTGAAAATTACCGCCAAATAATAAATAGCGATATTTAAAAAATCTACGTTAAAGCCTAAAACACCGCTATAAGTATAAAAAGCAGTAATAATAAACAACATACCCATTATTTTTGAAACCGTAACTGCTACCGCATAATTTTTAATTTCATTTTTTACAAAAGAAAATTCAATAACCGAAAAAATCGCAGTAGGGAAGAACAGTAGTTTCAAATGCTCCCACGTGCTTTCGTTTACGGGGAAAAAGTACCCTATAATCATATTTTTATCGGTCCATTCGTACAAAAAATGACCTACTGTACCCAAAACGCCAATAAAAAGAAATGCAATAATGGAATATTTTAATTTCATAACATCACCAAATTTAGTATATGTAAATTAGGCTTTTATTATAATAAAACCCCAACTGAATTGTTGGGGTTTATTTATGGGTTACATCTTTTACAAGGCACATAACCTTGGTTTATATAATCATTACGTGTTTTTAAATATATTTTGTTTTCGTCCTTTGTGTTCTTTAAAGCACCGCAAGTGGACTTATGAAATTTCTTAGAATTTTTATTACCGCAATAAGAAATATTTTGGTTATCAACAGTAACAGACTGCTCGGTAGAAATACTTGGTGTGTCAATAACTGTCTGAGAACTGTTATTATATTTTTCTTCGGTACTTTCAGTTTCGTCAGGCATATTTATTATAACATGTTCTTTTTGTGAGTTTTGATTATTACAATCGCAACCCATAAGCATTAAGGTCAAGAGCAGTATCAGAAAAATTGTAAATAGTTTCTTCATATCATCACCGCTTATATTATACAAAAAATAAATGTTGAAGTAAATAGCAAAATATTATAAAATAGAATAAAAGGCAGGTGAAATAAGTGAATTTAACCGAATTAAAGCAAAAAGCCAATAATTTACCGATAAAACCGGGTGTTTATATTATGAAAGACCAAAACGGTAAAATTATTTATATAGGCAAAGCAAAGGCACTTAAAAACCGCGTTACTCAGTATTTTGGCACAGGTAATCAACATACTGAAAAAGTGCGTCGTATGGTACAAAATGTAAATGATTTTGAATATATAATCTGTGACAGCGAGTTCGAGGCTTTAATTCTTGAAAACTCACTTATTAAACAAAATCAGCCTAAATATAACATTTTGCTCAAAGATGACAAGGGTTATTTTTATATTAAAATAACTAATGATAAATGGAAAAAAATCGAAACCGCAAAACAAACCGATAAAGACGGTGAATATTTAGGACCTTACAACTCGGGATTTATTGTTAATGAAACAGTTGATGAAGTTCGAAAAATCTTTAAATTACCAGATTGTAACCGTAGTTTTGATAAAAAGAGTAAACCTTGCCTTAATTATCATATTGGTATTTGTTTTGCTCCTTGTGTTAATAAAATTTCGATTGAAGAATATCTTGATACGGTAAATAATGCCAAGGAATATATAAAACACGGAAAAGTTACTGAAAGTTCGGTACAAACACTTACAAAGCGTATGGAAGAAGCTGCCGAAAATTTAGATTTTGAACGTGCAGCACGGCTTCGTGACAGAATTAACGCCATAACCAAAATTACGAGTAAACAAAAAGTTGTATCTATAAGTTATAAAAATCAGGATGTAATCGCAACCACAGTTTTTGGCGATATGGCGTGTTGCGAAGTGCTTATTTTCCGTAATTTCCGTTTGGCAGATAAAAAGCATTATTTTATAAATGATATATCCGATAAAAAGGAAATTTATAATGAGTTTTTAACAAGATATTACGCAGAAAAAGACGATATTCCCGAACGTGTTTTGTTGGATGTTGATACTGCCGATTTTTCGCTTATTGAACAATGGCTTACCGAAAAAGCGGGAAAAAAAGTGTTGCTTATTTGCCCAAAACAAGGCGACGGTAAGAAACTGATTGATATGTGCCTTAGAAATTCGGCACAAAATCTTTCGGAACGCACAAAACACGATACCAAAGATATGACCACGCTTAACAATTTAGCCGATATTTTAGGTCTTGATTCTGCGCCACGTTATATAGAAGCGTATGATATATCCAATACCGCCGGTGAAAATAACGTTGCTGGTATGGTTGTTTTTAAAGATGCTAAGCCTTTTAAAAAGGCATATAAACGGTTTAAAATCAAGTCGTTTTTGGGTCAGGATGATTATAGTTCAATGGCAGAGGTTTTAGACAGACGTTTTTGTGAATATGAAAAAGGTGAGGACGCCGCTTTTTCGAGACTGCCCGACCTTATCTTGCTTGACGGTGCGAAAGGTCAGATATCTGCGGTTTTGCCTGTACTTCAAAAGCACAATATCAATGTTGCGGTTTTCGGTATGGTAAAAGATTCCAAACACCGCACACGTGCAATTGCTACAAATGGTGGTGACATTGATATAAAGGCAAATCAAAAGATTTTTTCCTTTATTACAACAATTCAGGATGAAGTACACCGTTTTGCAATCAGTTATCAACGCAAGTTGCAAACGAAAAAACTTTTAAGCCGTGAACTTACTGAAATATCAGGAATAGGGCAAAAGAAAGCCGATGCGTTATTAAAACATTTTAAAACTATTTCAAAAATTAAATCGTCTTCGGTTGAGGATTTACTAAATGTAAAAATTATTACTAAGCAAAATGCAGAAGAAATTGTCGATTATTTTGATAAATTAAAATAAATATTGACAATTTTTGACTTGTATGATATACTTTTTTAGTAAATATATGGTAGAGGTGCGGTTCGCCATCAGTAGTATGTATTAAAGTTGACAGGTTTACTTACGAAAGGGACAACCGCCGAAATGAGAAATACTTCTGTCAAAGGTTTCTTGTTGGTTTACTGCAAAATATGTTGTAAACTGTCACTTTTTTGGGGTGGAGAGCTATCGGCAAATTTTTAAATTTCCGCAATTGGCTTTATCCATTTGCGGTTTTTTTATTATTTTTTTAGGAGAGATAAAATGAAAGCAAAACAACTTATTTCAAAATTGCTAATTGTAGCATTTGTAGTGTGTTTTGGTGTACTTTGTGCTTTGATGGGTGATATTAACAGCCCTGTCGGCACTCTTTGGTCACTTTTTCCACCTGTAATTGCTATAGGTTTAGCACTTATTACAAAAGAAGTATATTCTTCTTTGTTTATCGGTATTGTTGCTGGCGGTTTACTTGTAACCAACTTTAAAGTAATTGGTACAGTTGATAAGGTAATCAACGAAGGTTTGATAACTTCTGTTGTTGATACTGCCGGTATTTTTGTGTTTTTGGTTATTTTAGGTGTAATTGTAGCGCTTATTAACAAAGCAGGTGGGGCGCAAGCATTTGGTAACTGGGCTGCTAAGCGAGTAAGGGGTAAAATAGGTGCATCGCTCGCAACATTTGCTTTTGGTGTTTTAATTTTTATTGATGACTATTTTAACTGTTTAACAGTTGGTGCAGTTATGCGTCCGGTAACTGATAAAGCAAAGATTTCCCGTTCTAAGTTAGCTTATTTAATTGATGCTACTGCTGCACCTATTTGTATGATAGCACCTATTTCTTCATGGGCAGCCGCTGTTTCGGAATATGCGCCCGAAGGTGTAAGCGGTCTTAACATGTTTATTAAAGCAATTCCATATAATTTTTATTCACTTTTAACATTTGTGTTTATTATTGCAATTACTTTGATGAAGTTTGACTATGGTCCAATGAAGCTACACGAGTTCAATGCTAAAAATGGTGATTTATTTACTTCGGGTAGTGGTGTTGCTAATAATGAAGAAGAGGTTGTAACAAATAATAAAGCACGTGTTATTGACCTCGTTCTTCCTATTGTTGCTCTCATAACAATTTGCGTTTACGGACTTTATTATATTGGTCAAGACGGCAAAAGCAGTTTTGCAGAAGCGTTTGGTAATACTGATGCCACTGTTGGTTTACCTTGGGGCGGTTTGATAACTCTTGTTATTGTAATCATTTACTTTATTGCTCGTCGTTTGGTTAGCTTTAAAGAAGCAATGGCTTGTATTCCTAAGGGCTTTAATGCTATGGTGCCCGCTATTCTTATTCTCACAATGGCTACCGCACTTAAAAATATGACAGGTCTTTTAGAGTCTGACACATTTGTAAAAACGGCATTAGCAAATGCAAGCGGTCTTAGTAATTTCTTACCTGCAATTATTTTCCTGGTTGCTTGTGGTATTTCTTTTGCAACAGGTACTTCATGGGGCACTTTCGGTATACTTATTCCTATTGTTACAAGTATTTTCGATGTTGGAAGTACACTCGGTATTATGAGTATGTCCGCTTGTCTTGCGGGTTCGGTTTGCGGCGACCATTGTTCACCGATTTCCGATACTACAATTATGTCATCCGCAGGTGCGCAATGTGACCATATTAACCACGTTTCCACACAGTTGCCTTATGCATTGACAGTTGCAGGTATTTCTTTCCTTTCTTACTTAATTGCCGCTTTTGTGCAAAATATTTATATTTCACTTATTGTTTCTGCATCTCTGATTATCGGTACTTTATTTATAATTAAGTTAATCACTAAAAAACGTGTGTAATTTAACTTGAAACTTTTGGCCGTTACAGGTATAATATCTGTAACGGCTATTTTTTTGAGGTGTATAATGGCAGAAAGAAACTTAGAAAAACATATAGAAATAGAGCGCAGTATTATCAAGAAATTTCGCAAAAGCATTTGGAGCAACTTTATTGCAGGTATTCAAGAATATGAACTCATAAAAGAAAACGATAAGATTGCGGTTTGTATTTCTGGCGGTAAGGACTCAATGCTTATGGCAAAGTGTATGCAACAGTTACAAAGGCACAGCGCCGTACCTTTTGAGCTAGTGTTTCTTGTTATGGACCCAGGTTATAATCCTGAAAACCGTGAACTAATCGTTCAGAATGCAAAACTCATGAATATACCTGTGGAAATTTTCGAAAGTGATATTTTCGAAGTGACCACAAGGGTAGGGGGTTCACCATGTTATTTGTGCGCTCGTATGCGACGTGGCTGTTTGTATAGTAAGGCACAGTCGCTCGGTTGCAATAAAATTGCATTAGGACACCATTTTGACGACGTTATTGAAACTGTACTTATGAGTATGTGCTACTCGTCCGAAATTAAAACAATGCTACCGAAACTGCACAGTACCAATTTCGAAGGTATGGAACTTATCCGTCCGCTTTACCGTGTAAAAGAAGACGACATTATTGCCTGGGCAAATTATAATGGACTGCGTTTTTTGCAGTGCGCTTGTAAATTTACCGAAAAAAGCACCGAAAAAGAAGACCTTTCCAAAAGAAAGGAAACAAAGGCACTTATTAAGTATATAAAAACTTTTAACAAAGAAGCAGATGATAATATTTTCAGAAGCCTTCATAATGTTAATCTTGCCACTATTCCGGGTTGGCGTGACAGCGATTCGGGAGATTTACATTCATTTTTAGAAAAATATTGATTTTATTATGCATATTTTCGAGAAATTCCTTGAAAATATGCATTTTTTATGTTAAAATATATACTGTATAATTTTGTTCTGAGGTGGGCTATGACAAGACGCGAAGCAAGAGAAGAAGCATTTATTCTCATTTTTGAAAAACAGTTTAATGAAGCATCTGCTGATGAAATTTTAGAATTAGCAGAAGAAGTGCGTGATTTGAAACCAAATGATTACATTAAGTCAGTATTTTTCGGTGTTTATGATAATTTAGAAACACTAGATAATATCATTTCCGAAAAAGCAATTGGTTGGAAAATCGGCAGAATCGCAAAAGTGAGTTTATGTATTTTAAGACTTGCTATTTATGAAATCAAAAATATGGATGATATTCCTGTTTCGGTATCAATTAACGAAGCGGTTGAACTTGCAAAAAAATATGCAACAAAAGAAGATGCTTCTTTTATCAACGGTATCTTGTCATCCGTAGAAAAAAAGGTATAAAATGCAAACCGTTTCAGTTAAGCAGTTAAATCTTTTTGTAAAATCTTTAATAGAGGGAGATATGCGCCTTAACGATATTTACGTTGTGGGCGAAATTTCCAATTTTAAAAACCATTATACAAGCGGTCATTGGTACTTTACTTTAAAAGATAACGATGCATCAATCCGTTGCGTTATGTTCCGTGGGTTTGCATCACAAGTGAAGTTTCAGGTTAATGACGGTTTAAAGGTTATTATCCGTGGCCGTGTGTCGATTTATGAAAAAGACGGACAGTATCAGTTTTATGCACAAGAAATGCATCCCGACGGTATGGGGGATATTGCTCTTGCGTTTGAACAAATTAAAGAACGTCTCGCAAAAGAAGGACTTTTAGACCCCGAAAATAAAAGACCTATACCTAAATTTCCAAAAACCGTTGCGGTTATTACTTCACAAATAGGGGCTGCGGTGCAGGATATTTTAAATATTTTAACACGCCGATGGCCGCTTTGTAACATTATTATGTGTCCGGTATCTGTGCAGGGCGAAAACGCAGTACCCGAAATGCTTAATGCATTAGACCGTGTTTATACGCTAGATAAATGTGACCTTATTATCATCGGCCGCGGCGGTGGCTCTATTGAAGATTTATGGGCTTTTAACAGCGAACTTTTAGCCCGAAAAATTTATGAATCGCCAATACCTGTAATTTCTGCCGTAGGGCACGAAACCGATTTTACAATATGCGATTTTGTAGCAGATTTACGTGCGCCCACTCCGTCAGCCGCAGCCGAACTTGCCGTACCCGATATTAAAGATATTTCCTTGAAAATCAAATCTTATACTTCTTCAATGCGGAATTCTTTATCATCTAAATACACATTAAATAAGGCAAAATTAAGCTCACTGTTA
>JAZSNT010000047.1:0-20678 GCA_045536525.1 Acutalibacteraceae bacterium | reverse complement strand
GTTTTTTCATCTTTATAAACAGCCATTTTCATCACGTCCTTTCCTTAACTTTGGCTGCTTCATAGCAAGTCTTGTCTAAAAAGAATTGTTTGTTGACTTTCCCCGCCATTGTGAAAAATCCTTGTTCTTGCAGTTCGGCGTTCATTTTCCGTATTACCTTATAGGCAAATGATTTGGAAATCTTGAGAGCCTTTGCAACATCGTCTGCGGTCATATAATAATCTTCAAACATTGCAGTACCTCCTTTCTTGGTTTTTAATGCTGTGTTTGGATTTGCCGTTCTCCCCAAGTGCCGTTCCTACCCCTGCTTTTCAGCGGCGTTTTCTCGCTCGCTTCCTTTCGGAAGGTCTTGGCGGAGTATCCCACTTGGACGGTCATTTAGTTGTAGCAACTTAACTATATTTGTTTAAGTTATCCTCATTATACTAAACATATTCCGTTAAGTCAAGTGGTTTTCAAGAAAATATTAAACTTTTTTGTTTATATTATCTTGACAGAACTTAAACATTTGTGTTATACTCAATGCAAAGCACATAAGTAAGGAGTGAAATTACTATGGCAATCGGCGAAAGAATTAGATTTTTCCGAAACCTAAAAGGTATGACACAAAAGTTTCTTGGTGTAAAAGTCGGTTTTCCGGAGAAAACTGCCGACATCCGCTTGGCTCAATATGAGTCCGGCACAAGAACACCCAAATCAGATTTAACTGAAGCACTTGCAGATGCTTTGGGCGTTTCTACTATGGCGTTGAATGTTCCTGATATTGATACCGATCTCGGATTTATGCACACCCTCTTTGCATTAGAGGATATTTACGGCTTGAAGATTGACAAGCTTGATGACGAGGTTTGCATCCGTCTTGATAAAAACAGAGGAACATCTTACATTTCTCTGCTTGAGCGTTTTACTGCTTGGCAGAAAGAAGCAGAGAAGTATCGCAACGGTGAAATCAACAAAGAGGAATATGACCGTTGGCGTTATACATATCCCGAAGTAGAGGTACAGCGCACAAGGGATGCCCTTGATGCAATACGTGAGAAAAATGAACAGGAGTAATCTTTATGGAGCCTAAAACAATTTCTGAACAGTTAATGTTTAACACCGTAAAATTAGTGGCAAGTAATGGTTCTTCTGGAACTGGCTTTTTCTATAATTTCAAGGTCAACGATAAGGTGTATCCCACAATCGTCACTAATAAACACGTTGTGAATTATAATCAAAACGAAACAATGACTTTTTACCTGCACTTAAAAACAGGGGAAAAAGCATCCGACGAAAATTACCAAGTCACATATGCAACTACGTGGATATTTCATTCAACAAAAGATTTATGCTTTTGCTTTATAAATCCCGTTTTTCAGGAGGTAAAAAATAGAACTGGCAAAGATGTTTTTTACATTGCAAATGATAATTCCGTTGTTGCTACATCACAAAAACTGGATGAACTTAGTGCTCTTGAAGAATTAGTTATGGTCGGATATCCTATCGGACTATGGGACTCCAAAAATAACTTCCCAGTATTTAGAAAAGGATATACTGCATCACACCCAGCTTTTGATTTTAACGAAAAAGGCATTGGCTTGGTTGATATGGCTTGCTTTCCCGGTTCTTCTGGATCACCGATTTACATCCTTAATGAGAATGGGTATGTGGACAAGAATGGAAACCATTATTTAGGAAGAAGCAGGATTATATTAGTGGGTATTCTTTATGCTGGACCACAATATAATGCTCAAGGCGATTTGGTTGTAACAACAATTCCAACACAACAAAAAGTTCAAACATCAACTCCTATAATGACCAATTTGGGTTACTATGTAAAAGCCACCGAACTTAAGGAGTTTGAGGATTATATCTCACAAAATATTAAATAAACAGAAAAAGAGCTAACAGACTTTGTAACAAAAATCTGTTAGCTCTTTATTTATGAATAATCTGAAATTGTTGTCAAAACGTTGTCACGAGGACTTTTCGATCCTCAAAAACCCAGTGTTTATGCGGGTTTTCAGCGTTTTTGGTATTATTCCCATTCGATTGTGCCAACCGGCTTGGGTGTTAAATCCATAAGTACACGGTTGATACCTTCCACTTCATTAGTGATGCGGTTGGTAATCTTGTGGAGTACAGAATAAGGAATTTCTTCAATAGTAGCGCTCATAGCATCGGTAGTATTTACCGCGCGGATGATTGCGGGCCAGCCTTCATAGCGGCTTTCGTCCTTAACGCCAACACTCTTGATATCGGGCACTACAACAAAATACTGCCAAACCTTACCGGCAAGGCCGTTTTTGTCGAACTCGTCACGGAGTATTGCATCTGCCTCGCGAAGAGCGTGAAGTCTGTCACGAGTGATAGCACCAAGACAACGAACACCAAGACCTGGGCCTGGGAACGGTTGACGATAAACCATCTCGTGCGGAAGGCCTAATGCCTCGCCCACAACACGAACTTCGTCCTTAAACAAGAGTTTAATAGGCTCTACAAGCTGGAACTTAAGGTCTTCAGGCAAACCGCCAACGTTATGGTGCGATTTAACAGCCTTTTTACCCTCGGCTTGCTTAATACTTTCGAGAATATCGGGGTAAATAGTACCCTGCGCCAAGAAAGAAACACCCTCTAATTTACGTGCTTCATCAGCAAAAACCTCTATAAATTCTTTACCGATAATCTTTCTCTTGCTTTCGGGGTCACTGACACCCGCAAGTAAATCGAGAAAACGGTCAGTAGCATCAACATAGATAAGGTTAGCATCAAGTTCATCTTTAAAAACCTTAATAACGTTTTCGCTTTCGTTTTTACGCATAAGACCGTGGTTCACGTGAACACAAACGAGTTGTTTGCCAATAGCCTTAATAAGAAGTGCAGCAACAACCGATGAATCGACACCGCCTGAGAGAGCAAGTAAAACCTTCTTATCGCCAACTTGCGCACGAACTTCGGCAATTTGCTCTTCTATAAAAGCATCTGCCAAAGCCTTGGTGGTGATGCGTTCCATACTTTCGGGACGTACGTTACCATTCATTATGAAATTCCCCCTTAATTAGTATAGTTATCGAAATAACCTTGAACAAGTATTACAGGTGTACCCTTGTCGCCCGAACCACTTGTCAAGTCACAAAGTGAACCGATAAGGTCGGTAAGTTGACGAGGTGTAGTACCCTGAGCTGCCATATTACCTACAAGGTTGCCTTCCTTTTCCTTAATGCTCTTAGAAATTGCAGCCTTTAATTCTTCACCGGATAAATCTTTGAAATCATTATCTGCCAAGTATTTAAGTTTAAGTTCGTTAGGAGTGCCGATAAGACCATCGGTAAAAGCAGGAGAAACACAAGGGTCAGCAAGTTCCCAAATCTTACCCTGTGGGTCTTTGAAAGCGCCGTCGCCGTAAACCATAACTTCAATATGTTTACCGGTTTTAGCTAAAAATTCTTTTTGAATTTCGAGCACTAAATCTTTACATTCATTGGGGAAAAGTTTTATAGAATCTTCGGTTGCTTTATTAGAACCCAAAAGACCAAACTTTGTGTTATATCCGCTACCGTCTACAGATTCGGTCAAAATTTCATCCAAACCGTAAACTATTTTAGCGCCGCCTTCTTTTAAAAGGCGCTTTGTACGTGCACGAGTATGAATATCACAAGAAAGGACACAGTCGGTATAATCAAGAATAGCCTTAGCCTGATTGGCAAAAATGATTTCTACTTCTGCACCGCAACTTTCAATAAGTTCTTTATAATAGCCAACATAATCAACACCTGTGAATTTAAGCGGATGAACACCGAAAACTTCACGGTAACGTTCGAGAGATAAAACGTCTGCATAAGGATTTATGCCTGCAGCATCGAGCTTGTCCCAGTCAGCAAGTTCATTACCAACTTCGTCAGAAGGATAAGCTAACATCAAAACGATTTTCTTTGCGCCTTTTGCAATACCTTTAAGGCAAATAGCAAAACGGTTACGTGATAAAATCGGGAAAATAACACCAATAGTATTATCACCGTATTTTGCCTTTATATCCTTGGCAATTGCATCAACCGTTGCATAGTTACCTTGTGAACGAGCGACAATAGACTCGGTCATAGCAACAACGTCACGGTCACGAAGAGCAAAACCTTCACTCTCAGCCGCTTCGATTACGCTTTCGGTAACAATTTTAACCAAATTGTCGCCTTCACGTATAATGGGGCAACGGATACCCCTGGAAACTGTACCAACTTTTCTTTCCATATAAGTCCCTCTTATCTAAAATTAAGATTACAGTTTATTTTACCACAAAAGCATCGCAAAATCTACTTTTTTTTATTATTTTTTTAATTTTTTACAATATGCACAAAAAATACAGACTTGACAAAACAGATTTAATATGCTAAATTAGAAAAGTAAGATAGAGGTGCGGTGCGCTATCAGTAAGTTTTGGATGCTAATTACGGCAGTAAGATGCCAAAACCGAAAGGAGCAACCGCCGAAGAGGGTTGTCGGCAGACGCCACTCTGGTAAGACGGAATAATACTCGGCTTACTGTCGCATTTGCGGAGTGCTATCAACATAAAGAACAATTTTTTTGCGTTGTTTTCTTGATGTTTGATAGCCGAGCAATCGGCTATTTTTTATTGCATTTTTGGAGGAATTATTATGAAAAAAACAGTATTTGAAGGCATCGCAACTGCCCTTATCACACCTATTACCGAAAACGGCATTGATTATGAAGCATTCGGCAAACTTATTGACTGGCAAATTGAACAAGGCGTAAATGCCCTTGTAGTAGCAGGTACTACGGGTGAAGCATCTACGTTTGGTGACGATGAACACCGTGACGCCATCGACTTTGCGGTTAAATACGTAAACGGCAGAGTTCCCGTTATAGCAGGTACAGGTTCTAACGATACCAACTATGCGCTTGACCTTACCCGTTGCGCCTGTCGTTCGGGCGCGGATGCAGTTTTGGTTGTTACCCCCTACTATAATAAGGCTACGCAAAAGGGTCTTATAAAAATGTTTACCGCTATTGCCGACGAATCTACCGTTCCTGTGATTCTTTACGACGTACCGTCCAGAACAGGCGTCACAATAGAACCCGAAACAGTTGCCGTTTTAGCGGAACACCCTAACATTGTAGCTCTTAAAGCCGCAAGCGGTAATATTTCAAAAATTGCTAAAACCGCACAACTTTGCGGTG
The DNA here is from genome assembly GCA_045536525.1 of Acutalibacteraceae bacterium. Taxonomy (GTDB): domain Bacteria; phylum Bacillota; class Clostridia; order Oscillospirales; family Acutalibacteraceae; genus UBA737. The sequence goes on along the minus strand of JAZSNT010000047.1, from coordinate 15,502 downwards.
ATAAAATTAATATTTATTCAGGCAACGATGACCAGATTGTACCTATTATGTCGATAGGCGGTAAGGGTTGTATATCGGTACTTTCCAATCTTTTGCCCAAAGAAACGGTTAAAATGTGCGAAACATTTTTTGCAGGTGATGTTAAAGCCGCCGCTAAAATGCAACTTGATTTTATACCGCTTGTAGACGCTCTTTTCTGCGAGGTAAACCCCATTCCCGTAAAAGCCGCTATGGCTAAAATGGGATTTTGCGAAGATTATTTACGCTTACCTCTAACTCCTATGGAAGACAAAAACCGCGAAGTATTATATAGAGAAATGAAAAAGAACGGAATAGATATTTAATGATTTGTGATAATATTGGCATAAACGCAAATGGAATCCTTACATTTGCGGGGTTTAACACGGTAGAATTAGCACAAAAATACGGCACACCGCTCTACCTTATGGACGAAAACAAAATACGCGAACATATAAGAGAATATAAAGCTGCTTTTGAAAAGTATTTTCCAAAAGGCTCTAACCCCGAGTTTGCCAGTAAAGCTCTTTCGTGTAAGCAAATTTACCGTATTTTAAAAGAAGAAAAAATGAATATTGATGTGGTGTCGTGCGGGGAAATTTATACCGCAAAATCGGTAGATTTCCCTATGGAACACTGCTTTTTCCACGGCAATAACAAGACCGACCAGGATATAGAATTTGCTATGGATAACGGTATTGGCTACTTTGTTGCCGATAGCGTTGATGAACTTTTGGCAATTAGCGAAATAGCAAGTAAAAAAGGTATTACCCAAAAGATTTTACTCCGTGTAACACCTGGAATAGACACCCACACCCATCAAAAAATTTCTACGGGTAACGTTGACTCTAAGTTTGGTATTGCAATAACTACGGGCCAGGCGAAAAAGACGGTGGAAATGCTTTTAAAACTTCCAAATATCGAACTTTGCGGTTTTCATTGTCATATCGGCTCCCAGATTTTTGAAAGTGAACCTTTTTGTAACGCATCCGAGCTAATGCTCTCTTTTATTGCTGAAATAGAAAATGAATCGGGATATAAAACCGACATTCTAAACCTGGGTGGTGGCTTTGGAGTAAGATATTTGGAAGAACACCCTGAAATTGATTACACCGCAAAGATTGAAGAAATTTCAAAAATTCTCAAAATTCAATGCGACTTTTTAGGGATTAAAATCCCAAAAATCGCAATGGAACCTGGCAGAAGTATTGTAGCTGATGCGGGTATGACGATTTACACCGTCGGCTCAGTTAAGGAGATTACAGGTTATAAAAATTACGTTTCGGTTGACGGCGGTATGACAGATAATCCCCGTTACACCCTTTATGAATCGCCCTATACCGTAATGCTCGCTTCACGAGCAAATGATAAAAAAGATTTTTGTGCTACAATTGCAGGCAGATGTTGCGAATCGGGCGATATTCTGCAAGAAAATGTAATGCTCCCCCGCCCCCAACGCAACGAAATTTTGGCGCTACTTACAACCGGAGCTTATAACTATTCTATGGCGTCTAACTATAACCGCATCCCCCGTCCGCCCATTGTAATGCTCGGTGATAAAGGCGATTATATCGCCGTAAAACGCGAAACCTTTACTGATGTATGCTCTCTTGATGTATGATATATTCAGTTGGTGTGGTATGAAAAGCCCTTCCCAATCGGGAAGGGCTTTTCGTGTGTATAATGTAAATTGATATTTTGTAGGGGACAAGAAAGCCGACCCCTTGTGTTTTTAGTAAGAAATCATTCTTCTTTACCAAAAACAAAAAATCTTAGTACAAAAGTAGCAATAACAACAACAGTTATTACTTTAGCTGATACATTTATACCATTTGTAATCATTAAAGGTATGACCAGCGCGCCTGCTATCGCACTGCAAATAAATAATATAGTTAAAATTTTTTTCATTTACTTCACTACAGAAATCTAATTATTCGTTAATATCTTTTATTTTGAAATATCACATATTTCAATTTTTTTAGCAGTTTTCGGTATCTTACACTTGATGTCTTGATTGTCACTTTTTGAAAAACCGAATGCAGTATACGCTGACGGCGTGCCACTTTTTAAATAATTTCCTTTTTCATCATAAAATTTAACCAAAATGCAAATTTCCTTTCCTTCAACTTCTACAATTGTACTTAAAAGAAAATATGCTTCGCCAACTAAATAGTCTTCCAAATATAAAAAATCGTGACCTGTTATTTTAACTTTGCAACCATTATACGTAGACGATTTCGATTTATAAACAACAGTAAAATCCGATGATTTTGGCAAAGCGGGATTTTTAATATGACAACGAGTACATTGAGATTTATTCCCACTATCAAATTTATGTCCTAATGCAACGCCTTTTGTGATTTTACAGTTCTCACATTTTTGGGGGCTTGTACAGGTTGCAGATTTCCAACTATGTTCTAATGCTTCTCCAATTGTTGCACCGCAGGAGCAAGTCCACGGCTTTGTACAAGTAGCTTCCTTATAAGAGTGTGTATGTGTAGTGGTGGATTTTGATGAAATATTGTTTGAACTAGTGAGTTTTGAGGTTGTACCAGGATAGCTATTTGTATTATTGTTTTTTTTATTAGCAGTGTTGTTTTGAGTGTTGTTTTTTGAACTGGCGTTTTCAGAAGTGGTATTAGAAGTCTTTTCTGTTTTTGAAGACCTTGATTCATCAAACAATATATTTGCATTTTCTTCCTTTTTGGTGTTATTTACTTTATTCTTATCGTCAGATATAGCGGCCGATTCAACTTTTGAATATGAATAATAAAATTCGCTTAATTCTTCGATAGGTTTTATTATCGAACTATTCTTTAGATATTTATTTTTCATTTCTTTTATTTTTTCTATATTAGCCGTAAATTTAATGCTTTCGTTCGAAATATGATATTCAGGTAAATCGTCGGGTTTTGTTTCAAACTCCATACCGTTTAAAATACCATCATTAAACGTTATACTATATTCATTACCTGATTGATATATAGTTTCTTCACATGGTTCGAAATTTATTGTACCTGATTCTGCCATTAAATAACCATCCCAAGCCACTAATGCTGAAAGACTCATAGAATTTGCTATTTCCCCTGTAATTGACTCCTTTGATAATATGTAACCGCCTATTGAATTTCCAATCTTAACAAAATACATTACATTATCAAATTTTGTTCCATCATCCCTTGTTGATTCACCGTACCAAAATGTACACAAAATTTCTTCTCTTATTCTTTTGGCATGACTGGTACTATATCTGTAATCATCTTCCCCCAACGACTCAAATATGCTCAAAGCATTATCAAGATTATTATCATTGGCTTCAATAATTGCTTTTTGATATCTAGATTCATTATACAATAATCCCGCATCTTCAAAACCTCGTATATTTACTAACACGTCTCCAGCGTCATCATATTCTTTATTTTGAAAATAGTCATATCCTAACAAATAATATGCTTCTTTATCTTTTTCGGTTAAATTTAAATTATATACTCTTTCCAACTTATCTATAACTTCCCTATACTCGTTTGCCAATAATTCTTTATTTATGTATTGCTTTGTTAAAACTAGAAAAATTTCATGGATTTTATTTAATGAATCTTTATACTCACCCAATTCTTCAAATATATTCATTGCCTCTAAATATTCATTTTTATTAACTAAATCCATTGCAGTATAATACTTGCATTCTTTTGATTTTTCAACGCTATCTTTATATTCATTTAAAGCAGCAAATTCATTATCCGCCGCCACAAAATTTCCATTTTCCAATAATTCAACTGCGTTATTATACTTTCCTGCCGTTACAATACTATCAATAAAAAAACGTCAATGCAATAATAAACACAAAAACTCCAACAAGTACATATGCCAACCACTTTTTCATCTTTTTACCTCCTTGTTTTTAGCAAACAATCTTTAATTTAAAAAACTGTATACATATTATACACCCCCAAAATTACAAAGTCTTATGCTGATAGCATAGTTGAAAAATTTTGTCGAATATGGTATGCTTAAGTTACAGTGAATTTTAGGGGATGTAAAAATGCAAAAGGATACTGCGAAAATTGTTGAAGAATTAAAGCTTTGTGCAGATTTTAAAACCTTTTATAATGAAAATCAAAGTTCTATGATAAATTGTACTTTGGCCGAGCTTTTAAACCAATACACAAAAGATAAAAATCTCAAAAAATCCGAGATTATAAAAAAATCGGAGCTTTCAGAGGTCTATGCCTATCAAATTTTTTCGGGGCTTCGTGTGCCTGAACGCAAAAAGCTTTTATGTTTGGCTATCGGTATGGAGCTTAATTTAGATGAAACACAAACTCTATTAAAATGCACGGGCTATCCTATCCTTTATGTAAAACGCCCATTCGATAGTATTGTAATTTACGGCATTTGCAAAAAACTTTCAGTAGTAGAAATTAACGCGCTTCTTTTCGATTACGGTTTAGAAACCTTGGGGTAATAAAGTATGAAAAACTGTCCGTTTTGTAAGGCAGAAATCGCTGAAAATGCACGCTTTTGCCTTTACTGTATGACATCACTTGAAGAAAAAGAAAAAATTCAAATTGCGATAAATAACAAACGGTGGATGTTTTTCTTAACCACCGCTTTGGTTTTTATGTGTATTTTAATCACAGTACTTGTAATTGTAGGAAAAAATTCACATCTTGATTCATCTTCACACACATCATCAAGCGACACCTTATCGTCAAATTCTTCAACCACAAATTTTGAAGTAACAAGCACTGACGACTTTGAAAATTCTATTGTCCAAAATTCAATCAACAGTCATATATCTTCGGTATCTCCTCCATCAAATAGCGATATTACACACTCGGTCAACAGCACAAACTCTACAAATTCAAATAACAATCCTTCTAACACTTCAAATTCAAACACTTCCTCAAAAGATAATACATATCCCTTTACATATATACTTAAAAACGGTGAAATTCACATCGTTAAAGGAAATGAAAACTTAAGCGGCACACTTAATATACCAAATACTATTGACGGATATCCTGTAACACGCATTTTAAAACATGCTTTTTCAAGCAATCTAAATATTACAGCTGTAACGCTACCTAAAAATGTAAAGTACATCGGCGTTTCCGCTTTTTCTAACTGCGAAAATCTCGCTCTTGTAACCTTTTCGGAAGGATTAAATACCATTGATAGCATGGCATTTGAATATTGCCAAATTAAGCATTTAGACCTGCCAAACAGTGTTATAAATATTTACGGCCCAGCTTTTTTTCACTGTGAAAGTTTAACCACAGTAATTCTTCCGGATAATTTAGAAACTATAGATTTGTCGTTGTTCGAAGGTTGCATTAACCTAACTACAATAACACTGCCAAAAAAATTAAAATTCATTTCTAGCGGTGCTTTTTGGGGTTGCAAAAAACTTACCACAGTTTATTATCCGGGTAGTAAAGCCGACAGAGAAAAACTCTCTTGGGAGTGTAATGACGACCAATTAGCTGATGCCACTTGGTATTACGAAATTGAAAGATAAAGTCAGGCGAGAATGTTATGACAAGAGAACAATATATAAATAAACTTAAAGAAAATTACAGCTTGATTCACACCCTCGCGGATAAAAACGATTATAAAATTTATCATTTACGCAATAAAAAACTTCAAAAAGATATCGTTTTGCGCAGTTACCCGACGGTTTCGCCCGCTTACCAAGAGCTTTACTGTATAGACTGCGAAAACCTGCCCTTAATATATGATGTAATCAATCTCCAAGACGGACAAATTGTACTGGAAGAATTTATTGAAGGTATCACCGTGGCACAAATTATGGAAAGCGGAAGATACCGATACCTTGGTGCAAAACGGATAATTTCTGCTGTAGGTAACGCTCTGAATGTTTTGCACGAGCGTGGATTTGTCCACCGAGATATAAAGCCTGAAAATGTAATGATAGATAAAAACGGCAGAGTGGTACTTATTGATTTTAATACTTCCAAAAAGACCTCAAAAGCGAGTAAAGACACCGTTATTATGGGTACTGTTGGCTATGCCGCTCCCGAACAATTAGGGTTACGTGAAAGTATGCCACAAACCGATATCTACGCACTTGGCATAATGCTTAATGTTATGCTTACAGGAAAACACCCGACAGGACAAATCGCCCGTGGCAAAGCGGGTAAAATTGTGCGGAAATGCACCAACGTAAACCCCGAAGAGCGATATAAAAACATTACAAGTTTGATTATGGCATTGTAAAAAGCATTATCAAACTTGCAGTTTGTCGAGTGCCTCGACGGGCAATTACGCCGTTACACTTTACGGAATTGCATCTTTTCACCCCGACCGTATGGATATATTTCAAATTATAGTTTGTCGAGTGTCCCGACGGGCAATTACGCTACTACTTTATAAAATTTTTCGACTGCCACCCAGACCGTATAGATATATTCAAATTATAGTTTATCGGTGAGTTGAGTATATCGTTAGGAAGCCTTCTTCCGAGAGGAAGGTGGCACACCGTCGGTGTGACGGAAGGAGTACAACGAAACCTTAACATTTACAAAAACCTTTTATCATGCGGCTTTTTGTGGTTTCGTACACTCCCTCACCCGACTTCGTCGGGAGCTCCCTCCCAGAGGGAGCCTTTTGTTTGTACAAATTTTTTACCCTTACAAACTACAATTTGAAAATCCCCAACATAAGTTGGGGATTTTTTATTTAACCAATGTGCCGCCGTCGCTTTTAAGCAGTATAAAAAGTTCTTCCACTTCAAGCGTTTTAATGTTTACATAAACCAAAACTTCGGTTTCTCCGTCTATGCACGAAAACTCATAACACCGTTCTTCATTACCCTTTCGGGTAGGAATAAGCGCAATAGACGTTTTCAAAATTTTAAGATATTCACTAACCTTTTGGCTCGCTTCATCTACCGTATGCTCTGCCGATAAAAATGCACGGGTTTTATGGTTAGACAGGTAACCCGTCGATTCATAAAGTACTATTTCGCCTGTATCCATAGCTACGCCAACCTTTATCAAATCGGTATAACAAATCGTTTCGCCGTCCACAAAAGCGAAATTTATGACGCACACACCTTCGTCTATAAAATAGTAACTCTCGCTAAAATTACTAAGCGAATGTTCTTCCAAAAACTTTTTAGCGGAGGAAATCGCCTGTTTATAAGATATTTTACTGTTATCTATTTGCCTCGACTTACGCATATATAACACGTATCCGCCCGATTTACTAACCGTAATATCCGCATTTTCACCCGAAAACCGATATGACTCTATTTTACCGTGTTGCTCATCAGCGAATTTAAGATTTGAAGGCGATACGCCCAAAAACTCATAAGCAGTTTCAAGCGCTTGTGTCTGGCTAACGGACGGTTTATCTTGTAGCATTAAAGGTTTTGCATTCATTATATGGTCGGAATACGGTCCATCGTACAAAAGGGTCGGGTAATCATCAAACTCACCCTCTATTTCCTGTAAGGAAATACTCAGACTTTCATCTACGTTATCATCTATTTCTTGGTCTATTTCATTACTCCAATAATCAGGATTATCGAAATTTATTTGTGCGGTACTGATAATTTGGGAAATCTTTTGCGCCGTATTGCTTAGTTTTATAATATTACTCGAAAAATCGTTTGGCAACTGCTCACCGTTATAAAGTTTTACCGATACTGCAAAAGCATAATTACCCACTTGTGATAAAAATCTGTTAAGTGAATCAAGATGCGAAGCCGACGGCAACTGCGCTATTGCGGTTTTAGTGATTTCCGCTTCGGTTAAAAGTTCCGCCGCATATCGTGACAACTGTCCCGGCGTGGTAGTGTAACTCGTCTTTTTGAGTAACAACGCAATATTATTAAGCGAAGCTGAAAAATCGTTCATACTTTTAGAATAGTTATTGCTTATTTGAAGACTGAGATTTTGGTTTTTCTGATAACTTTTGATAACAACACCCGAAAGCACCACAATAACCGCCGATAAAAAGGAAACAAGCCTTACAATATTTCGTCTTTTCATAAATATCACCCAATAGGAGTATTTACAAAATTTAACAAAATATTTGTAAGGCTTTAATTTAGCCAAAGTATTCGAACTTGAATCAGATTTTGAAACAAGTATTTTTCGCTGTGGCATTGTTAAAATACTCGTAAATCCGACAAGGATTTACTGTATTTTGTGCCTCGCACATCAAAAAATCCTTTATTTACAAAATTCTACGACCTTAAAGGTACGATTTTTTTGAGTGGATTTTGGTGAAGCGAAGCACATAAGGCTGTCGCCTATGTGTGACAATGAGCCTAAATACATCTAAAAATCGACCTTTAAGGCTGGTTCAAGTTTAAATGCTTTGGCTAAGATTTTACTCGAAGTTCCTTTATGATAAACACCGCAACCACTATTCCGATAAGCGCAAATATAATCGCACCTATTATTATATACGGTTTATAGTCGGTCTTTTCGGGAAACTGATTTTGAAACTCATCTTCTATATAACTTTTATCCTGTCCGTCGGCGGTATAAAAAGTAAGTACAGTTTTCTTGCTGTCACTTACAGTAACGTACTGGGTAAGATGATATTTTCCGCCACCGTCCGTAGTTTCGAGTTCTACCTTTAAAAATTTCATATCCCCATAATTTACAACGGTGCCTTTTGCGGACTCGAATGTAGAAATAGGGGACGAAAACTCTAATATTTTTTGGTCTTCCAAGACAGATATATCAACCACTTTTTTCGAAAATTCGTCTTGAAACTCCGATTTTCTTATTTGCTTAGTATTATCGTCATTCACAGCAAGATAGGTGATTTTATTATCATTACAAAAGGTTTCTACTTCATCTTCGCTCATACCCAAAACCTTTGCAACATCTTTTGGTTGCTGATCAAACACCAAAAAATCTTCTGCTGCAGACACACTAAACACAAGCAGTAAACTAAGCGCTAACAGGCAAACTGTTTTTTTAAACACCGTTATCACCTTTTATTTTGTTTTGTTTTTTAGCGGCGGTAAGTGTGTTTTGCATAAGCATTGCAATAGTCATAGGTCCTACGCCACCTGGAACAGGGGTAATTGCCGAGCATTTATCTTTAACCGCATTAAAATCAACGTCGCCTACAAGTTTACCGTCAACTCGGTTGATACCAACATCGATTACAACCGCGCCTTCTTTAACCATATCGGCAGTAACAAAATTAGGTCTGCCCACAGCAGCAACAAGAATATCTGCCTCCCTACAAACCGACGCCAAATCCTTTGTGCGTGAATGACAGATAGTAACAGTACCGTTTTTATGAAGTAAAAGCATACCCATAGGTTTGCCAACAATATTCGAACGTCCGATTACCACACAGGTTTTACCTTCGATATCAATATTTTCATATTGAAGCATTTCCATAATACCCGCAGGTGTGCAAGGTACGAAATCATAGTCACCAAGCATAATTTTACCAACGTTTTGAGGATGGAATGCATCAACGTCCTTTTCGGGTAAAATAGCGTTGATTACTGCCTGTTCGTCAAGGTGACGGGGTAACGGCAACTGACACAAAATACCGTTTATGGAAGACTTTTTATTTAATTCGTCAATAAGTTTTAAAAGTTCTTCCTGTGTTGTGTTTTCAGGCAAAGCATACTCTTCCGAAATAATTCCCAAATCCTCACAAGCCTTTTTCTTATTAGAAACGTAAACCTTGGAAGCGGGGTCTTCACCCACAATAATTACCGCAAGACCCGTGGTGATTCCTTGTTCTTTAAGAAGCGCCACTTCACCTTTTACACGTTCTTTAACACTTGCAGAAATAATTTTACCGTCAATCAATTTCATTTTCTTTTTCCTCCTCGTTTTCGCTAAACACCGCAACATACTCACCCTCAGGCTTATATTTATTACGGAAAACTAAAATTAAAATTACACTTGTGGTACAAGCCGCAAATCCTAAAAGACAAGAAACCTTGATTTCGCCCCACATAAGACTGTCGGTACGCAAAATTTCAATAAATCCTCTGCCAAATCCGTACCAGGCGGTATACATCAAAAATACCTCACCGCTGAAACGACGTTTTTTACTTAAATAATGTATAAGTACAAAGCCCAAAGCACACCAAAGCGATTCATAAAGGAAACAAGGGTGAACAAGACCGGTACCACCCATATAACTTATTGTTTTTTCACTTTGCATACCCCACCAGGTGCTACCCGTAAAATCACCGAATGCTTCTTGGTTTACAAAGTTACCCCAACGGCCGATACTTTGTCCGATAAGAAAACCCAAAGCCGCCAAATCAAACATATCGGTAAACTTTACCTTGCGTAATTTACACATAATAAATCCCGAAACAAAAGCACCTATCACACCGCCGTAAATGGCAAGACCTGAAAAACCTGACGAATCGCCAAAGCCGAAGAAATCGGCTATACTGTCACAACTTTTACCGTCGAAAATAACGTAATACCCACGAGCGCAAAGAATGGCGATAGGGGTTACCACAAGCACTACGTCAAGCATTTTATCCTTGTTTATTCCAAGGCGTTCGGCATTTTTGAAACCGTAAATAATGGCAAGTAAAAAGCCGAATGCTATAATTATACCGTACCAATAAATCTTCCAACCGCCCAAAGTAAAAGCAACAGGGTCAAGCGTTATATTTATACCAAAAATAGTAACATTCATAATTATTCTCCGAGCGGATTGATAACCGATAAAACTGTATTGCTGTTATCAAACGCCGCTATTCTTTTCATAACGTCTTCTGCCGTAACAGATTTTAAATATTTAATTTCGTCAAATAAACTGTAACTGTTCATAGCACAGTCAACAAACTGCATAGCAATACTTTCAACACTGTTAAAACTGCGTATTGCATTACCGTAAAGTCCGCTGCGTACAGCACTGAACAGTTTTTTGTTTATACCGTCTTGCTTTATACGGTCAATCTCAGCTGATATTCCGTCTGCTACTGCTTGCGGATTAAAAGAATCGCCTTCAAAAATAACCGCATTATAACCATCACCGCAAAAATGCTCGAACGAAAAATCATCGTTTATAAGACCGTTTTCCATAAGATTTTTATAAAGCGGTGAGCAATCACCTGCTATTATTTCAAGCAATATTTCCATACAAACCCTGTCTTTAACCGATGGAATTTTTGAAGCGTCGAGTTTATAACCGTAGCAAAACATTGGTTGTACTACCGCCAAAGATTGACAAACGCTGTTTTTCAAAACTTCTTTCGGTTCTTGCGGTTTTTCACGCTCAATCTCAATAGGACTGTTGACCTTTATCGCACCCTCTACCATTTTGAGTATTTTTTCAGTTTCAACGTTACCTGCTATACACAAAAACATATTAGACGGGTTATAAAACGTGTTGTAACATTTATAAAGCAAATCGGCATCAATCTGTGCGATACTCTCAGTCGTACCTGCAATATCTATCCTTACGGGATGATTTTGATACATAGCAAGTAACAAATTAAACATTACTCGCCAAGCAGGGCTATCGTCATACATTCTTATTTCCTGACCTATAATTCCCTGCTCTTTTTCAACTGTTGCCTTTGTGAAATAAGGTGATTGCACAAAACTGAGCAATATCTCCAAATTCTCATAAAACAAATTTGAACAAGAGAATAAATAGCAAGTTTTATCGAACGACGTGAAAGCATTGGCATACGCACCTGTTTTAGCATACTTTGAAAATGCGTCACCGTCTTCACTTTCGAAAAGTTTATGCTCCAAAAAATGAGCAATACCCTCAGGCACCTGTGTTCTGTCCCCGTCTACCGAAAAGCAGGTGTCAATAGAACCGTACTTCGTGCCGAAAATAGCGTAACAAGAATTGTACTGTGGCTTTTCGAGAATATAAATTTTAAGGCCGGAGGAATGTTCCGCCTTTACGTAACTTTCACCAATATCGCTGTGTATCGTTTCTCTTAACATATTACACCCTCCTTCGGTAAAAGTTTGTAAACGGTGTGAAGATTAACACCTTTTGCAGCATATATAACGTCTTCTTTTGTGATTTGCTTGATTTTTTCAATAATATCCTCAGGACTGTATAAGTTTTGATTATTTATTTTAAGCGCATACCACAAATCTAATGAATTCTGGCTGTCATAATAAGTTTTAAGCGAATCGCAAATGCTCTTTATAGAGGACTCAAATTCATTTTGTGAAAACTCGCCTTTTTTCATTATTTCAAGTTGATTCAAAATTTCGTCGATAGCCTTTTGCGCATTTTCGGTTTCAACACCCGAATCAACCGTTAAAAAACCTTTATAACGCACAGAAGTCGCCGAGCAATAATAGCAAAGACTCATCTTCTCACGCACGTTGGTAAAAAGACGTGAATAAGGTCCGCCGCCGAAAATATCACACATGACAAGCAACGGTAATGACAAATCATCGTCACCATACATTTCACTCGAAAAGCCCATAACAATTTTACCCTGCTTAACGTCCATCTTTTCAAAGACGGTGTTCACCTTTTTGGCAGGTGCCGCCGCTTTGCAAAGTTTACAATCGGTAATATTTTCACGTTTTATTAGTTGAAATTTTTCCTTTATTCCTTCAAAAAGACCTGTTGGCACTGCGCCGCCAACAACGTGAACACGTACAAAAGCGGTTTTTAACATATTAACCCACGCAGCATACAAACTTTGGGGCGTAATAGCCTCTACGTCTTCTACCGTACCGCATTTGGGTATTCCGTAAGGGGTGTCTTTAAACATTTCGGAAATAAGGCGATTCTTCGCATAAACGCGTTTTTCGGCAATTTCACCTTTTATATGTTCAATCGCCTTGCGTTTTTCACGGGCAATATCATTTTCGCAAAAAGCACCGTCCTGTGCGTTGGGGTTAAAAATTAAATTCAAAAGCAGTTCGCTTGCCTGTTTTACAAGCGAATCACTATCAAACGAAAACTTATCATCAATAACCGAAATTCGCATACGAAGCAACTGACAATCGCCGTATTTTTCGCAACTTGAATCAAGCCTTGCGCCGTAAAGTTTATTAAGTTTCAGATTAAGCGCCGTAAAATCGGGATAATCTTTACTGCAAGAAGTCAATACGAAAGGCAACAAAGCGTTAGCCGCTACTGTACTTTTATTCATCGGCAAATAAAAATTAAATGATACCGAAGTGGTATTAAACCGATGGTTTTGAATAAAAAGACCTTCTACACCGTTGCCTAAGCAAATAATTTTATTTGACATTTCATCGCTCCGTTAGTAATATATTATTTATTATTGTAACATATAATAGATAATTTTTCCACTACTAATTGCAAAAATAATTATTATATGGTAAAATATATGATATAAATTGTAAAATAAGAGAAAGGAGAGTTAAAATGAAACAGCGCAACGCCTCACACCGCAACATAAAAATAGAGCATAACCGCGGTATCAGAATACAAAACCGTATTATAATTTCAGGGTTGCTGGTTTTGTTGCAACTCACCTTTATATTATTTATGGTGTTTGAAGCCAGTCTTTATTCGGTTTGGGGTTTCACCTTATCAAACCTTATAGGTGCCATAACATCTATATACATTATAAATAAACGCGGCAACCCTGACCATAAAATCGTTTGGATTATTTTTATTCTTATATTCCCCATTTTCGGTATAACAGTATACATCTTATGGGGCGGTGGACGAGTCCTGCCTCACTCCCACAAAAAAATGGCGGCATTTAATGCTCACTATAAGCCTTACTTAAAGGGAAGCGAAAATGCTAATGAAAAGTTAAAATACTTTGATATGCCGCATTCCCGTCAGGCAGATTATTTGACAAATGAATCTTCTTTTCCGCTTTACGACAATACGTCTGCCGAGTATCTACCGTCGGGCGAACGGTTTTTCAGTCGCCTCTTAGAAGAATTGGAACGTGCTACCCATTATATTTATATCGAGTTCTTTATTCTTGCAGAAGGATATATGTGGGAAGAAATTTATTCCATATTAAAAGAAAAAGCACAGCGTGGTGTAGAGGTTAAAATAATTTTTGACGATTTTGGCTCTATTAAACGCCAACGTAAAAACTTTGTAACCAAACTAAAGCGCAACGGTATAGAGGTTGCCGTTTTTAACCCCATTTCACCCATAATGACTACCTTCCAAAATAACCGTGACCACCGCAAAATCGTGGTAATTGACGGCGAAATCGCTTTCACAGGCGGTATAAATATCGGCGACGAATATATCAACCGCCATAAACGTTTCGGTCATTGGATGGATAGCGGCATAATCATCAAAGGTAACGCTGTAAAAAGTTTCCTTTATATGTTCTGCACTATGTGGAGTTTTATTACCAATAAAACAATTGATATGGAATCTCATATAAAAGACTCCTATATTGCCGACGACGGTTTTGCTATTCCATATTGTGACGGTCCGCTTAATCTTCGCAACCCTGCCGAAGGTATTTATATGCAGATTATAAACTCAGCGCAAAAATACGTCTATATTATGACACCTTACCTTATAATTGACGATATGATGACCACTGCTCTTTGTATGGCTGCAAAAGCAGGTGTTGAGGTTTGCATTGTCACCCCACACATACCCGATAAAAAGTATGTTTATAACGTAACACAGTATAACTATCTTGAACTTTTACAGGCAGGTGTTAAAATCTACGAATACACCCCCGGCTTTATACATTCAAAGGCTTTCTTATCTGACGATATTATCTCAACAGTAGGTTCTGTAAATATGGACTACCGCAGTTTTGTCTTCCACTTTGAATGCGGCGTATGGCTTTCCAATAAAGAAGCCGCTCTCGATATCAAACAACATTTCCGTGAAGTTCTAGCAGTATCACAAGAAATCTACCTTAAAAAATGGAAAAAACGTCCCTTGAAAACCCGTTTCAAACAGGCAATTTTGCATATTTTCGGACCACTAATGTGATATTGACATTTTCAAAAAATATTGTTATAATAAATATGGAATTTAAAAATTAAGCGAAAGGCGGCTATATTTTATGAAAAACTTTTTAAAAATCACTGTTGCTTTACTCGCACTTTTCGGTGCAGTAATTGGTACTCTTGCCATTATCGATAAAATCAAGAATAAGAACCGTATAAAAGGCGATTATCTTGAATGCGACGGCGAAGAAGTAGAAGAAATCGAATAATAAAAAAATCAACCCCTTACCTTTTGCGGAAAGGGGTTGAAATTTTACATACAATTACGACTTGATTAACCTCTATATCACATAATAAATCCCATGTTTGTGAAGTAAACCCCAAAGTTTAGACAAAATTAAATATCAAATTGTTAGCGAATGAGTTCGGTATTGTACCGGACTCATTCCTTTTAATTTCAAGGAAATTCTTTCATTGTTGTAGTAATGAATATATTTTTTAATTCATCAATGAAAGCGTTAACGCTTTCAAATTTTTCACCGTAGAACATTTCAACTTTCTATCTGCCAAAGAAGTTTTCCATAGCACCGTTATCCATACAGTTACCCTTA
>JAZSNT010000068.1:0-47822 GCA_045536525.1 Acutalibacteraceae bacterium | reverse complement strand
ATGGCTCAGGCATATTCAGAGCATGAGCTTGGAAACGAAGGAACACAAACAAAGACTGATTGACATTTTTGTAAACGCCGTATATCTTTACGACGACAAATTGGTCATAACATTTAATTATAAGGAAGCAAGCAAAACCGTAACTCTAAAAGAGGTAAACGGTTCGATTATAGAATGCTCAGGTGCACCATATCGAGTGTTCATGAAGGATTTCAAATGTCCTTTATGAACGCTCATTTTTTGCTATACAATAAAAATAACCCTTGGACTGATTAGAAGAAGAGTTATTTTAACCTTTTATTATTTAGAGGTTATTTCACAACCTAAATGGGTCTGACATTCGGTAAGACCTTTTTTGATAATCGCTTCGGTACGTGCTTTTGATTCTTTTAGTTTAGAACTTACATTCGAATAATTTGTGCCGTCAATTGGGTAGATGGTGTATTTCCAACCGTTACTAGAATATTTGTGTACCCAAGTTGGTATAACGTCTACGCTTTCGAGCGATACAACGTTATTTACACGCTTAATTGTATAACTGAACATTACGCCGTCTTCGGTGTGACCTTTACGAGCGCTGCTAATAAGTTCACGGCGTTGGTTGGAAACGGCGTTGCCAAGCGAATAAATGCATACGGTGGTATGCTCGCTGCCTTCGGCGTGAATAAGTTCCATAGGTTGTACCACATGGGGATGACCGCCTATAATTATATCAACACCCATATTGCAAAGTTTTTGGGCGATGGTTTTTTGCCAGTTATTTGCTTTTAACTGGTATTCTTCGCCCCAGTGCATATAAAACGTTATAAATTCGGCGCCTTCGTATTTCATATTATCAATCATTGTTTGCGCTTCTTTATAGAATTTTTCGATACGTTGGTACGAGAAAGTGTTAATATAGTCGTTAGCTTCTTTTTTAATAGCTCCGCCGTTCAGGTATTTACGACTGGCATCTTTGCCGGTGGTTTCGTAAGTGAAGTTTGCAATACCTATTTTTATACCGTTTACTTTCTTTACAAGGTAGGGAGGGTCGGAGAGTTTTTCTTTTGTGCCTGTGTATTCAAGACCTGTTTTTTGTAATACCTCGGCAGTGCGTTTAAGACCGTAAAAACCTGTATCATTAGAGTGGTTGTTGGAGGTCATTAATACGTCGATACCGCTGTTTTTCATAGTGGTAGCCAATGAGTCGGGTGTGTTGAAAGCAGGGTAGCCTTTGTAACTGCCCGATTTTGTACCGCCAAAGGTAAGCTCCAAGTTACCAACGGTTAAATCGGCTTTTTTAAAATAGGGTGAAACAACCTTGAAAAAGTCGGAAAAATCGTAACCGCTGCTTGTTTTTGCTCCTTCGAGTTGGGGTTGGTGCACCATTATATCGCCTATACTTAAAACCGTAGCAGTAGCATCGGGTTTGGGGCCTTTGTCGGTATCCTGGCGCGGTTTGTAAAGTGATGTTGAATCGTTTTTGGACTCGGTTTTTGATTCTGTTTTAGATTCGGTCTTACTTGTAGTAGAAGAAACCGCAGGTTTTTGGGATTCTACTTTGCTTTCAGAGGCTTCAGAACTCTGTGTACTTGTGATTTGTGAGGAGCTGACAATATCTTCATTTCCGCCCGTGAGCGAGGTTATCGCAAAGGTTACAAGTGCTATAACGCACGTAAGTACCAAAGCACAACTGCTTAAAAATATTCTTCTGCGAATAATTGCTTTTTGACGTCTGGTTCTTTTTTTCATAACTGTCTCCTAAAATAAACAAAGTGTAATTGGTAAAATAATTGCAGGCACAAAGTTCATAACTTTTATTTTGGTTATTTTAAGCATATTAAGCGCTAATGCTATGATAATAAGCGAGCCGATAACTGACATTTGCGCTATTATGTAATCGCTTAATATCGGGGCGACTACATTTGCCAGTAGTGTGAGTCCGCCCTCTATAACCAAGGCGGAAACGGCGGCAAATATTACGCCTATGCCCATACTTGAAGTGAGGGCGAGAGCGGCAACACAGTCAATAACGGATTTTGAATAAAGGGTGGAGTTATCGCCGTTTATACCGCTGTCAACAGAGCCAACTATCGTCATAGCACCGACACAGAAAAGTAAAGTAGCGGTGACAAATCCGTCTGCTATGTTGCTTTTTTGGTCGCTTTTAGCGATTTTTTTCTGCACAAAAGCACCAAGCCTGTTTATCTGCTTATCAAGGTCTAACAATTCACCGATAACTGTGCCTACTGCCATACAGGCGATTATAACCAAAATATTTGCATCTTTTTCAAAAAGACCCGTAATCCCGATATAAAGAACACAAAACGCCATACCTGTCATAAGTGCATTCGTAATTCTTTCGGGTAATCCTTTTTTGAATAAAAGTCCTAAAAGTGAGCCTATGACTACCAAAATAAAATTTACAACCGCACCGCTTGTAAATACCTTGCCAATAGCGGTTTGGGATAATGCTTCAAGAAAATTCAAATAAAACACCTCTTACAACATATCATATACTAAAATAAAGTAAAAATCAATAGATATTTGTGGTTTTTACTTGACGAAAACACTAAATGTAGTATATAATATATAAGTATATCTATGTTTTAAGGAGTATTATAATGGCAAAACCTAAGGTAGAATACGGTAATGACAGTATTAAGCAATTAAAAGGACCTGACCAGGTGCGTTTGCGCCCTGCGGTAATTTTCGGCTCGGACGGTCTTGACGGTTGTGAACATTCTGTATTTGAAATTATTTCCAACTCTATCGACGAAGCCCGTGAAGGTCACGGTAATAAAATAGTTATAACAAAATATACAGACGGTTCTATTGAAGTACAGGACTTTGGCCGTGGCGCTCCTGTTGATTATAATGCAAAAGAAGACCAGTACAATTACGTGCTTTTGTTTGAAAGTTTGTATGCCGGCGGTAAATACGATACCAACAGCGGCGGCGATTACGAGTATTCAATCGGTCTTAACGGTTTGGGCCTTGCATCTACGCAGTTTTCTTCGGAGTATATGGACGTTGAAATCAAGCGTGACGGTTTTAAGTATAATCTTCATTTTGAAAAAGGCTATAATGTTGGCGGACTTAAAAAGGAAGAATACACAGGCAGAGATACAGGTACTAAAATCCGTTGGAAACCTGACTTGGATGTTTTCACCGAGATTGACATTCCTACCGAGTATTTTATAGACACATTAAAGCGTCAGGCTATTGTAAACGACGGTCTCGTTTTCCTTTTCCGTGAACAGCAGGGAGGCCGTTTTATAACTCAGGAGATTGTTTATAAAAACGGTATTTCCGACTATGTAAACGAAATTGTCGGCGAAGATAAAATGGCAGGCGTACAGTTCTGGCAAACCGAAAGAAAGGGCCGTGACCGTGAGGACAAGCCCGAGTATAAGGTTAAAATAAACGTTGCTATGAGTTTCAGCAATAAAAACCCAATGAAAGAGTATTATCACAATTCCAGTTGGCTTGAACATGGCGGTGTGCCCGAAAAAGCAACACGAAGCGCTTTTCTTGCAATGGTGGATAATTACATCAAGCAGTCGGGTAAATATAAAAATAATGAAAGTAAGATTACTTTCTCTGATATTGAAGAATGTCTGGTTATTGTTATTTCTTCGTTCTCCACTATGACTTCTTATGAAAATCAGACCAAAAAGTCTATTACCAACAAGTTCATTTATGAAGCAATGGTTGACTTTTTACGTCATCAGTTGGAAGTTTACTTTATTGAAAATAAGGCAGAGGCAGATAAGATTGCCGACCAAGTGCTCGTTAATAAGCGAAGCCGTGAACGTAGCGAAAAGGAACGTATAAACCTTAAAAAGACCTTGTCGACGGGCAACTCAATGGTTGACCGTGTGCAAAAGTTTGTGGATTGCAGAAGCCGTGACGTATCAGAACGTGAACTTTATATAGTTGAGGGTGATTCGGCATTAGGCTCTTGTAAGTTGGCACGTGATGCGGCTTTTCAGGCTATTATGCCTGTTCGCGGTAAAATCCTTAACTGTTTGAAAGCTGAGTATGAAAAGATTTTTAAAAGCGAAATTATTACCGACCTTTTAAAAGTTCTCGGTTGTGGTGTGGAAGTAAAATCAAAGGCGAATAAAGGTCTTTCTACCTTCGACCTTTCGAATCTTCGCTGGAATAAGATTATAATCTGTACTGATGCCGACGTCGATGGATTTCATATCAGAACGCTTATTCTTACTATGATTTACCGCTTAATGCCCACTTTAATAAGCGAGGGTAAAGTGTTTATTGCAGAAACTCCGCTTTATGAAATAGGTACAAAGAAGATGACCTATTTTGCCTATGACGAAAACGAAAAACGTGAGATTTTAGAGCAAATAGGGGACGAAAAATACGATTTGCAGCGTTCAAAAGGTCTTGGTGAAAACCAACCCGATATGATGAACCTTACTACCATGAACCCCGAAACACGCCGTCTTATAAAGGTGTTGCCCGAAGATGCCCAGCGCACCAGCGAAATATTTGATTTGCTTTTAGGCGATAATTTGCAGGGCAGAAAAGATTATATTTCCGAAAACGGTTATCTTTATATGGAAGATGCCGACATCAGTTAATTAGAAAATTTATTTGTTAGTTTAGATTATAGGAGATAATTTAATGGCACCAAGAAAGAAAAAGGAAGCAGAAGCACCAAAGCGCAAAAATAATGCCAATGCTTTTATAGCAGGGGCAGGTACTGTGGTGGAAACACCCGTTACCGAAACCTTAAAAACCAACTTTATGCCTTATGCGATGAGTGTTATTGTATGCCGTGCTATTCCTGAAATAGACGGTTTTAAACCCTCGCACAGAAAGCTGCTTTACACTATGTACAATATGGGTCTTTTAAACGGAAAGACCATAAAATCTGCAAACATTGTAGGTCGAACAATGCAACTTAACCCTCACGGTGATGCTGCTATTTATGAAACAATGGTGCGTCTGTCTGAGGGTAATGAAGCGCTCTTACATCCCTTTGTAGCTTCAAAAGGTTCATTCGGTAAGGCTTATTCGCGTGATATGGCTTATGCCGCTTCCCGTTATACCGAAGCGAAGTTAGCGCCTATTGCGGCGGAATTATTTGCTGATATTGATAAAGAAACGGTTGATTTTGTAGATAACTATGACGCTACAATGAAAGAACCGGTACTTTTCCCTGTAACTTTCCCCACAATTCTTGTAAATGCCAATATGGGTATTGCGGCAGGTATGGCAAGTTCTATTTGTCCTTTCAACCTTAAAGAAGTGTGCGAAACTACTATTGCGTACATTAAGGATGAGGAAATAAACGTTGCCGATACACTAATAGCTCCCGATTTTCCCATAGGCGGCAGACTTTTGTATAACCGTGCCGATATGGAAAAAATTTACGATACGGGACGTGGCAGTTTTAAGGTAAGGGGCATTTATAATTATGATAAAAGCGCCAATTGTATAGATATTACCGAAATTCCGCCTACAACCACTTGCGAACAGATAATTGAAAAAGTGGTAGAACTCGTAAAGGCTAAAAAGATTACCGAAATCAACGATATCCGTGACGAAACCGACCTTGAAGGTCTTAAAATTACTATTGACTTAAAACGTGGTACAGACCCTGATAAACTTATGAAAAAGATTATCAAGATGACCCCGTTTGAAGATAGTTTTTCCTGCAATTTCAATATACTTATTGCGGGTTCTCCTCGTGTTATGGGCGTCAAGGAAATTATAGACGAATGGGTGGCATACCGTGAGGAATGTGTGCGACGCAGGGTTTATTTCAAACTTTCCAAAGCCAAGGATAAACTCCACCTTTTAAAAGGTCTTGAAAAAATACTTTTAGATATCGATAAGGCTATAAAAATTGTGCGTGAAACCGAGCAGGAATCCGAAGTTATTCCTAACTTGATGATAGGGTTCGGTATTGACGAAATTCAGGCTGAATACGTTGCAGAAATAAAACTTCGTCATTTGAACCGTGAATATATTTTAAAGCGCACTGCCGAAATTGAAAATCTTATAAAAGAAATCGAAGAAATGGAAAGCATTTTAGCTTCCAGAACTAAGGTTAAGAAGATTATTATTAAAGAACTCGAAGGTGTAATATCAAAATACGGCCGTGACCGTAAAACTCAGATTATCAGCGCTGATACCGAATCGGTTGAGAACGTTGAAATCGAGGTTGACGATTCACCTGTTACCTTGTTCTTTACAAACGACGGTTACTTTAAGAAAATTACACCGCAGTCACTTCGTATGAGCGGTGAACAAAAACTTAAAGACGGAGACCAAATTACACAGACAATAGAATCCAATAACGCTACCGAGTTGTTGTTCTTCTCTAATAAATGTCAGGTTTATAAATCTAAAACAATAGAGTTTACCGATTCTAAGGCGAGTATTTTGGGTGATTATATACCGTCTAAATTAGAGTTCGATGAAAATGAACTTGCGATTTATATGGTTGAAACCACCGATTATTCGGGTAATATGGTATTTGTTTTCGATAACGGTAGAATTGCACGTGTACCGCTTTCTTCTTACGTTACCAAAACCAACCGTAAAAAACTTATAAAAGCGTATTGTGAAAAGTACAATTTGCATACAGTTTTGCACGTTAAGGAAGACTGCGATTTACTTTTGCAATCGTCAAACGGAAGAATGCTTATTGTAAATACGGCATCAATTCCTGCAAAACCCACAAAGGATAACGGCGGTATTGCGGTTATGACCCAGAAAAAAGGTCAGCGTGTTGTGGACGTTTCGGTTTACGAAAAGGGAACACTTGAAAGTGAACACCGTTACCGTACTAAAAATCTTCCTGCGGCAGGAAGTAAAAAACTCGCAGGAACAGCCGAGCAATCGATGTTAGAATTATAACGTATGTTGATTGATTTAAAAATCTTAATAATGGACGGATAGTCGGGGACGCCTGTCCCTACAAGATAATAATATATATTTATATTGCAAAAAATAAAAATGTGTGCTACAATAAAAAACCGCCCGAAATATTTTTCAGGCGGTGTCGGTACAAATGATTATTTTATGCAAACGCTTTTTACCGACAATTATATATTGTGTAAAAAATATAAAAATATTAAAAGAACAATTTTCCAAATTAGGAGTGTAAAAAATGGCAAAAGAATTAGCCAAGCAGTATAGCCCAAAGGATGTTGAAGACAGAATTTATAAAACATGGCTTGACGGCAAATATTTCCACGCTAAATGCGAAGAGGGAAAGGATACCTATACAATAGTTATTCCGCCACCAAATATTACAGGTCAACTCCACATGGGACACGCTCTTGACAACACTTTACAGGATATTCTTATCCGTTTTAAACGTATGCAAGGGTTTGATACATTGTGGCTTCCCGGTACTGACCATGCTTCAATCGCTACCGAGGCTAAAATAGTAGAAAAAATGCGTGAAGAGGGCATCACTAAGGAAGATATCGGACGTGAAGGCTTTTTGGAACGCGCTTGGGAATGGAAAAAGCAATACGGCGGCAGAATTATAGAACAGTTAAAGAAAATGGGTTCGTCTTGTGACTGGGACCGTGAGCGTTTCACCCTTGATGAAGGCTGTAACAAGGCAGTAAATGAAGTGTTCGTAAACCTTTATGAAAAAGGCCTTATTTACCGTGGCGAACGTATTATTAACTGGTGTCCGCATTGTATGACTTCAATCTCGGATGCAGAAGTTGAGTATGAGGAACAGGCAGGTCATTTCTGGCATTTGCGCTATCCGTTTAAAGACGACAGCGGTTATCTGGAATTGGCTACAACCCGTCCCGAAACTTTGCTCGGCGACACTGCGGTTGCAGTAAATCCTAATGATGAAAGATATAAGGATATAATCGGCAAAACCTTGATTTTACCGCTCGTACACCGTGAAATTCCCGTTGTTGCCGACGATTACGTTGAAATTGAGTTTGGTACAGGTGTTGTTAAAATTACTCCTGCACACGACCCGAATGACTTTGAGGTTGGTCTTCGTCATAATCTTCCCGTTATCAACGTTATGACCGATGACGCAAAGATTACCGAAGATTATCCCAAATATGCAGGTATGGACCGTTATGAAGCACGTAAGGCTATTGTAGCAGATTTGGAAGCAGAAGGCGCTTTGGTTCGTATTGAAGATTATACTCACAACGTTGGTACTTGTTACCGTTGCGGTTCTACTGTTGAACCCCGTGTTTCAAAACAATGGTTTGTTAAGATGAAACCATTGGCTACTCCTGCTATTGATGCAGTTAAAAACGGTGAAACCAAGTTTGTACCGCAGCGTTTTGAAAAGGTTTATTTCCATTGGCTTGAAAATATCCGTGACTGGTGTATTTCACGTCAACTCTGGTGGGGTCACCGTATCCCTGCATGGTATTGCGCTGATTGCGGCGAAATTACCGTTTCTAAAACCGAAGCCACCGCTTGTAAACATTGTGGCAGTAAGAATATTACCCAAGACCCCGATACACTCGATACTTGGTTCTCATCTGCTTTGTGGCCGTTCTCAACTCTCGGTTGGCCCGATGAAACCGCAGATTTGAAGCATTACTATCCCACAAACACCTTGGTAACGGGTTATGATATTATTCCGTTCTGGGTAATGAGAATGATGTTCTCAGGCATCGAACAAACAGGTGAAGTGCCTTTTGATACCGTACTTATCCATGGTCTTGTACGTGACAGTCAGGGTAGAAAAATGTCTAAATCTTTGAGCAACGGTGTTGACCCGCTTGAAGTCATTGATACTTACGGTGCCGATGCGCTTCGTTTCTCACTTGCTACCGGTAACAGCCCCGGTAACGATATGCGCTATATACCTGAGCGTGTAGAGGCAAGCCGTAACTTTGCCAATAAGATTTGGAACGCCGCAAGATTTATCCTTATGAATCTTGAAAATGATAATGAACTTCCGCTTGATATAGATGCGTTGGCACTTGAAGATAAGTGGATTTTATCAAAGTATAACGATTTGGTTGCCGAAGTTACCGATAATCTCGAAAAATATGAATTGGGCCTTGCGGTTCAAAAACTTTATGACTTTATTTGGGATATTTTCTGTGACTGGTATATCGAAATTTGCAAATCCCGTCTTAACGGTGAGGATAAAAAGGCTAAGGATACCGCAAGAAGCATACTTGTATATGTATTTACAAATACACTTAAACTTTTGCATCCCTTTATGCCGTTTATCACCGAAGAAGTATGGCAGGCATTACCGCATTCGGGCGATAGCATTATGATATCCGAGTGGCCTAAGTTTGCGGCAGAATTTGAATTTAAGGCAGAAGAAAACGACTTTGAAAAGATTATGTCGGTTATCCGTGCTATACGTAACCGCAGAGCAGAAATGAACGTTCCGCCCTCTAAAAAGGCTAAGGTATTTATTGTATCGAATGATAATAAAACCTTTGAAAGCGGTAGTGCATATATTTGCCGTTTGGGCTTTGCTTCAAGCGTAGAAACTGCCGATAGTTTCTCGGCAGAAGGCAGTGTTCGTGTTATTACTGATGATGCTACTGTATATATGCCTATGAAGGAACTTGTTGACGTGACTGCTGAAATTGAGCGTCTTAAAAAAGACCTTAAAAAAGCAGAAGAAGATAAGATTTTCTTTGAAAAGAAACTTAACAATCCCGGATTTATGGCAAAAGCACCTGCTGATTTGGTAGAAAAGCAAAAAGAAGGTTTACAAAAAGCGCTTGATAAGATTGCACTTATCCTTGACAGCATCAAAGACCTTGAAAATATGTAATATTTAACAGAAGGTGCGATAAACTTTTTTATCGCACCTTTTTCAGAAGTAAAACACATTATCGGTACCCCGCATTTTTACAGGCACTGTTTCTTACGGTTTTGCTTCTGCTATTATGGTTAGCAAAATAAGTTTTAAAATACTTGTAAATTTTTGGTGAAAAATGAATTATAAAGAAACCTTAAATTATATACATTCTTTGGGTAATTTCGGTATGACGCCCACCCTTGACAGAATAAATAACGTGCTTTTAAAACTGGGCAAACCACAAGACAGTTTTGAAGCAATACACATAGCAGGTACAAACGGTAAAGGTTCGGTGTCGGCTATGCTTAGCAATGCTTTTTGCCTTTCGGGTAAAAAGACAGGGCTTTTTATATCACCCTATATTTTGAACTTTCGTGAAAGAATTCAGATAAACGGTGAATTCATTACTGAAAATGAATTATGTGAGTTTGCACAAAAGGTAATTGAAACGGGTGTGGAACTTACTCAGTTTGAGTTTATTACTGCCGTTGCTTTTCTTTATTTCAAAATGCAAAAATGCGATATAGTAATTGCTGAAACAGGGCTTGGCGGCAGACTTGATGCTACAAATACACTTACTAACGTTAAAGTGTCGGTTATAACCAAAATAGGTCTTGACCATACCGAGATTTTGGGTGATACGATAGAAAAAATCACCTGTGAAAAGTGCGGTATTATAAAAAATAATAATGTAATTACGAGTTTTAATCAGGAAGAACAAGCTCTTAGAGTTTTATCACCGTATAATCCTGTAATTCCTAAAAAGGACAAATTGCAGATAGCTAAAAGTGATGCTTTCGGCAATACCTTTATTTATGATGGTGAAGAGTACAATACGTCTCTTGCAGGTATGCATCAGGTTGAAAATGCACTTATAGTAATAGAAACCGCCCAAAAGTGCGGATTGGATATTGAATTGATAAAACAAGCAATTGCTAAGACGTATTTCCCTGCAAGAATGGAACTTATAAATAAAGAACCGCTGGTGATTCTTGACGGTGCGCATAATCCCGACGGCGCTAAGGCTTTGGGGGATATGATGAAACAGTATGACGGCAAAATTACCGCTATTGTCGGTATGTGCGCCGACAAAGATTGCGATGAGGTACTGAGATGCACTTTGCGTCACTGTAAAAAAGCGATAGCGGTAGAGATTGAAAATATGCCACGTTCTTTGAAAGCGGACGATTTAAAAGTCTTGGCAGAACAATATTGCCCATGTGATACGGCGCAAAATTATGGTGAGGCGTTAGAAAAAGTTGTATCGGAAGATGTAATTTTTGTGTTTGGCTCACTTTATTTAGCCTCTGCAATAAGAGAAAAATTAAAAAATTTTTTCAAAAGATAAATAACGACAAATTTTTTATGGATAAACCTTTATACTAAGTTAAGGGTTTGTCCTATTTTTATTTTTAGAAGGTGAAAAAATGGTAGAAATCAATGTTACGGGTGAAGTGGTTACGGCGTATCTTTCGGGCGAACTTGACCATCACACCGCAAAGGTTATGCGTGAAATGATTGACAATGCGATAGAACTTAATATGCCGTCGCTTTTGGTGCTTGATTTTACGGGTGTATCCTTTATGGACAGTTCGGGTATAGGTCTTGTTATGGGACGTTACCGCAACCTGCAAAAATTGGGGGCTTCACTTCACATAAGCGGTACGTCGCCCAATATATATAAGGTGATGAAACTCGCAGGAATAGAAAAATTAGCAAAATTGGAAGGAAGGCAATAAAAATGGTTAAAAACAGTTTTAGTATGACAATGTTTTCGCGCTCGGCTAACGAAGGGTTTGCCCGTGCGGTGGTTTCAGCATTTGCTTCGCAGTTAGACCCCACGCTCGAAGAAATAAGTGATATAAAAACCGCCGTTTCGGAAGCGGTAACCAACTGTATTGTACACGCGTACGATTCGGGCGTGGGTAAAATCTACATAACCGCAGAACTTACCGATGATAATGTTATGAAAATCAAGATAAGGGATAAAGGGCGCGGAATAGAAAATGTGCAAAGGTCAATGGAGCCACTCTTTACCACTGTCGGCGGTGAGCGTGCCGGTTTAGGCTTTGCAGTGATGATGTCCTTTATGGATAGTGTTAAGGTGCGCTCGACCGTGGGAAAGGGTACAAGCATTATTATGATTAAGAAAATCAACCGTCGCTTTAGCATAAATGGTTGAGTTAAAGCAGAAAAGAGAAGAATTTATAGAACAAAACCTACCGCTTGTACACTCCATTTGTAAGCGTTTTGTAGGGCGCGGTATAGAGTACGATGATTTGTATCAAGCAGGATGCATAGGACTTATAAAGGCGGTAGATGCTTTTGATAGTACCAAAGGCTTTGCTTTTTCTACCTATGCAGTACCCGTTATAATGGGTGAAGTGCGACGTCTTTTTCGTGATGGGGGAGCGGTTAAGGTTTCGAGAAGTGTAAAAGAACTATATCTTAAAATAGTGCGTGAAAAATCAGTTTTGGAACAAAAACTTTGCCGAGAGCCGACTGTGAGCGAACTGGCACAAAGTTTGGGTGTAACAAGCGAAGATGTGACCGATGCTTTGTGTGCAGGAAAACCCACAGTATCGCTTACTGCACACGATGATGATGGTGTTAGTGAAACCGATTTGCCCTGCGAGTCGCATGAAGAGGGGGTATGTGACAGAGTTATGCTCGATAGTGCATTTAAAAATCTCGACGAAAATGAGCTTAAAATTGTTAAATGCCGATATTATCAGGCTTTAACACAAAGTAAAACCGCAAAACTTCTCAATATGTCGCAAGTTCAAGTGTCGCGTGCCGAACGAAAAATACTGCTTAAATTAAGGGAATATATAGGGTAAGGGTTACAATATTGTAACGAAATACAGATTGACTTTTATATTATATTTTGGTATCATATACTTGTAAATATACAACAAAGGGGAGGTGTATTTATGAAAGCATTATCTATCGTTGGATTAGTTTTAGGTATCTTGGCAATCGTATTCTTCTGGTTACCTATTTACAACACTATTTTCTTGGCTTGCGGTATCGTAGGTATCGTATTGTCAGCTATGGGACGCAAAAAGGCTAAGGCTGCTGGCGTTTCTGCCGGTCTTGGCACTGCTGGTTTAGTACTCTCTATCATTGGTACTTGCCTTTGCGGTATCGGTTTCTTTACATGCACTCTTTGCGCAGGCGCATTAGCTGCTTCTGAAGGTGCTGGCGAAGCTGCACTTGAGGCTGCTCTTGAAGGTGCTGACCTTTATTATTAATCCTAAGTACATAAAAATCGCCATTCTGTTTTCTTCAGATTGGCGATTTTTTGTTATAGCGTTGTACACCGTTTTTTCGGTTTTGTATATGATATTTTTTATAAGGTAGTGATAATTTGTTACCTATAGTTGAGTTTTTAGGCAGGGAAATAGGCACTTATTCCATTTGTATGATAGTGGGACTTTTGGTTTCGGCTTTTTTAGCCTATCATCTTGGCAAACGCGACGGCTTTTCTTTGGAAGAAATTGTTTTTGTTGTGCTTTGGATTGCTTTAGGTATCGTTTTGGGCGGTCATTTGCTTTACGGTATTACGCATTACGATGTGCTTGTACATATGTTTAGTAATTTATCCAAACTTGGTTTCAAGCAAATTTGGAGCACACTTGTGGCAGTCTTTGGCGGTATGGTTTTCTACGGTGGTTTTATCGGTGCAATATTTACCCTTAAAATTTATACGCGAAAGTTTAAAGAGCCAAAGAAGACCGCAATAATGGATATTTACGCCGTTTGCGTACCGCTTTTCCATTGTTTTGGCAGAATAGGTTGCTTCTTGGGTGGCTGTTGTTATGGTGTAGAGTCTAAGTTGGGCTTTACTGTTACAGATAATCAAATAGTGCCCGATGTTAATGGTGTGCGCCGTTTACCGGTGGCTCTTATAGAGGCATATTTCAATATTTTGCTTTTCTGCTTGCTTTTTAAAATATTCAAAAGTGAAAGATTTAAGGGCAGAATGCTCTATCTCTATATGTTCTTCTATTCCATAATCCGCTTTAATATTGAGTTTTACCGCGGTGATGAAATCAGGGGAATTTGGTTTGGCTATTCCACATCTCAATGGATAAGTATTGTGTTGTTTGCAATATCTTTCCTTTATTTTGTTTTCCATTTAAAATCAACTTTTAAAGAGATTTTTAAAAAAGGTGACGGTAGATTACCCACAAATAAAAATATTTACAAAACGATAGCCTTATCGCTTTTTACATTGGGTATTTACGGCATATATGTTATGACTTCGGTGTCACAAAATATAAATAAAGCTGTACCAAATAAAAAGCGCACGATGAATTATTGCTTAGTTTGTTTCTTGTTAGCACCTATTACTTTGGGTATTGCTACATTGGTTTGGAAATACCGCTTAACCAAAAAACTTGATAAAGAACTTACTGACCGTAATATAGATTATACATTTACAAAAGGCGATTTCTGGCTTTGGAATAATTTGGGCGTGATTGTGTTTGTCGGACCAATTGTGTTTACCCATAAAATATTAAAGGCTACAAACCTTATAAATAAAGATTATAATAAACAAAACGGATTTAATTAAAACGAAGCAGGAGAGGGAGTTCTCCTGCTTTTATTATTTAGTTGGTTTGAAAATAACTCACGGTAAAGGCGTAAAAGCCTTTACCGTGAGTTGAGGGGGAATTTTCAATATAGCGATTAATTAATCATCTAATTCTTTTTCACTATGTAAGATTTTTCCATTTTTGGCGTTTATGGTATATTCGTATTCGGTGGTACCAACGTTAAATGAAAGCTCGTATTTCCATACGCCATCATCTTTTTCAAGCTCGATTTCATAGCGGGAAATTTGACTTTCTTTAACGCCGGCGTGTTTTAAAGCGGTTGATTTAGCGGTGCTTTTTGAAATTGTTGCTTCGCTTGTAGTAGCGTTGGGCTTTTCGACCGATATAATTTTTCCGCTTTTAGCATTTATTTCATAATCGTAATCTTTATTTTTATATTCGAAAGAAACGTCGTAATGTAAAACACTCTTATCCTTATCGAGTTCTACTTCCAAGTCATAAACCTGACTTTTTTTGAGTCCTACGTCATTTAAAGCGATATTTAAAGCTTTATCTTTTGAAATTTGAGAATTATCGGCGGATGAATTAGTGGATGCAGTACTTTGGGAAGTGGCAGGAGTATCGGTTGCTGTAGAGTTTTGTTCATTCGAAGCGGCAACTTCTGTGTCGGTTACAGGAGCAGGGGAAGTGTCTGTGTCGGCTTCTCCCTGAGCAGAAGCGATTGAGTTGGTAGATTCCTGTGTGTTGGTTGTGACGCCGCATGCGGCGAAAACTAAAACAAACACAAGAGATAGTGTTAAAGCAAATAATTTTTTGTACAATCTGTTTTTCATAAGAGTAAGCCTCCTTGATGTGTATTATAATTTTTTTTAAAAAAACGGACGGATATAGGGTATCCGCCCGTTTTTAGTGCTAATTTGTGGGCGGCTGAATGGTCGCCTGAGATTTAATTATTTGAAATATCTTTTAAGAAGACCTTCAAATGCTTTGCCGTGTCGTGCTTCATCACGTGCCATTTCGTGAACGGTGTCGTGAATAGCGTCAAGTCCGAGTTCTTTGGCTTTTTTAGCAAGTTCAAACTTGCCGAGGGTAGCGCCGTTTTCAGCGTCTACACGCATTTCAAGGTTTTTCTTGGTGCTGTCTGTTACAACTTCACCTAAAAGTTCTGCAAATTTTGCGGCGTGTTCTGCTTCTTCCAAAGCGGCTTTTTCCCAGTAAAGACCGATTTCGGGGTAGCCCTCTCTGTGAGCGACACGTGACATTGCAAGGTACATACCTACTTCGCAGCATTCACCGTTGAAGTTTTCGCGAAGACCATCGATGATAGACTGGTCAACGCCTTTCGCAATACCAACTACGTGTTCAGCAGCCCAAGTTTTTTCGCCTGCTTGTTCCTGAAATTTAGAAGTAGGAGCGTGGCAGATAGGGCATTCGTTGGGAGCAGAGTCACCTTCGTGGGTGTAACCGCAGATAAGACATACATATTTTTTCATTTTTTGTTCCTCCAATAAATTTAAGATTTTGTTTTGTTACAGTTTTCACAGATACCGTATGCCACATAAATTGTGGTATCGGTTTTAAATCCGCTTTGTTTTGCTATTTTTGAAATATAGTCGGATTTGAGGCGCTGGTCAAATATTTTTCCGCACTCTCTACAATATAAGT
The DNA here is from genome assembly GCA_045536525.1 of Acutalibacteraceae bacterium. Lineage (GTDB taxonomy): Bacteria > Bacillota > Clostridia > Oscillospirales > Acutalibacteraceae > UBA737. The sequence goes on along the minus strand of JAZSNT010000068.1, from coordinate 31,811 downwards.
GAAGATGGGGAGAAATATCACCGTCGAAATGTTCAAATCCGTCGCCAACTTCAATTTTTAATATCGTACCGTCGGATGTTAGTACCGCTAAATTACGGTAAACTGTGCCGAGGCTGATATTAGGAATTTGTTCGCGGACTTTTTCGTAAATCCAATTTGCTGTGGGGTGGGTATCTGTTGAGCATAAAACCTGTAATATGGTTTCACGCTGTTTCGAGTAGTGTTTCATTTAATCACCCCAAATCAGTAATGATTACTATTTTATTATAATCGTATTTTTTGATTTGTCAAGTGTTTTTTAAAAAAATTAAAAAAACTTTCATCTTGCAAATCAGTAATGATTACTGTTTTATTATACGCATATTTTTTTATTTGTCAATAGTTTTTTTAAAAAAATTTCAAAAAATAACCCCGTGCTAAAATTTCAGCACGGGGAAGAATAATATATTACTTATTTTTTATTTGAAAACATTCTGTTAAGGAACATTGTTAATAAAACAATAACGGCTATTACTAAAAATATGGCAACCATACCGGTAAGCATATATTTGAGATTATGAACAAAATTCATAGCATTAAAATTGCTGAAAATGGATTTTAAAGTTATAAAATTAAACATATATTACCTCCTGATTAAAAGTACTGTGCCAGACTCAAAATCAAACCGCCTGCGATAACCGAAGCAATCTGACCTGATACGTTTACACCGGTAGCTTGCATAAGAATAAAGTTTTGAGGGTCTTCTTTGATTGCCATTTTATGAACAACACGGCCTGACATCGGGAAAGCGGAAATACCTGCCGCACCAATCATAGGATTGATTTTTTTGGATTTTGGCAAGAAAAGGTTGATAAGTTTTGCAAAGAGTACACCGCCTGCGGTATCGAAAATAAATGCGAACAAGCCAAGACCTATTATAAGCAAAGTATTCATAGTTAAGAATTTATCATACTGCATTTGGAGAGAAATCGTAATACCCAAGAAAATGGTAACAAGATTTGCGAGAACCTTTTGTGCAGTTTCCGAAAGGGAATTAAGTACACCGCATTCTCGGATTAAGTTACCGAACATAAGGAAGCCGATAAGTGAAACCGAGGTGGGAGCTACTACACCTGCTACGATAGTGATAATAATGGGGAATAAAATTTTTGTAAGTTTGGATACGGATTTTGCAGAGTAAGGCATACGGATAAGACGCTCTTTTTTGGTTGTGAGAGCCTTGATAACAGGGGGCTGAATAAGGGGAACAAGCGCCATATACGAATATGCGGCAACCATAATAGCACCTGAAATATCCTTGCTTTTTTCTTCTAAAAGGGTGTTGGCTACAAAGATAGCGGTAGGACCGTCTGCCGCGCCTATAATACCGATAGAAGCCGCTTCGTCCTGAGTGAAGAACATAGAAGCCAAGCAGAAAGTAAAGAAGATACCAAACTGTGCCGCTGCACCAAACAACATAAGTTTGGGGTTGGAAAGCAACGGACCGAAGTCTATCATCGCACCTATACCTATAAATAAAATAAGTGGGAATAATTCGTTGGCGATACCTGCATCAAACAGTGTTTCAATAGCGCCTTCAATTGTCTTGCCATCCTTATCAATCTGATTGATAGCACCCGAAAGCGGAATGTTTACCAAAATTGTACCGAAGCCCATCGGCAAAAGGAGAGTGGGTTCCATATCGTGACGGATGGCGAGATAAATCAAAATACCGCCGATTGCCCACATCACGAGCATTTTCCAACCGTCGTCGGTTACAAATGCACCAAAGTTGACAATAAGTGAACTGAGTTGTTCAAGTACTTCATAAATAAAGTCCATTTTGTTTACACCTTTCTTGATTTTTGGGAATAAAAAAACTATTACCGCAAATACGCAGTAATAGTCTCGTCATTTAATGCAAACTGCGGGTATAAATACCGTATTGACGCAAGATGCAACGCTTTGCAGCGCTAACTACTCCCTAATACTTGTAAATAATACCATAAATATTTTACCAATGCAAGTAAAATTTATAAATTGTTAAAATTAGAAAAGTTGATTTTATTTATAATATGTGTTATACTATGTAAAGATTTATTGTAAATAGGAGGGTTCTTATGGACGATAGAGATTTATTTAGTTACGATAATTCTAAAAAAGATTTGGATGAAAACCTTGAAAGTTTTGACCTTAACAGTTTTTCGACTGCCAAAAGGTCTTCTAATAAGTCACGTAAAAAACCTAAGAGCACCAAGCAAAAAGTTTTGAAATGGGTTTTGACCTGTTTCCTTATTGGTGTTATAGCCGTTGGTTTGGTGCTTGGCGGTATTATATGTTATGCCTCTTGGTTTATTGACGATTCTATCGATGTTAACCTTAATGACGTTGAGGCAATTTCTCAAAAGATGGATTTCACTTCTACTATTTACGTACAAAATGATAAGGGTAAATGGGAAGAGTATCAACATTTGCACGGTATGTACAATCGTATATGGGTTGATTATGACGAAAAAGCAATAGAGGAAGAGGGAGAAGACTACAAGGGTATCCCTGCCAACCTTGCACATGCTTTTATTGCGATAGAAGATAAGGATTTTGAAAGTCATTACGGTGTTGACTGGAAACGTACTTTCGGCGCAGTGCTTAATGAAGTGTTTCATTTTTCGGATAAGTTCGGCGGCTCTACCATAACACAGCAGTTGGTTAAAAATATAACCGACGACCGTGAACAAGACGCAGGACGTAAGATGCGAGAAATAATGCGTGCACGCCGTTTGGAAACCGAATACAGCAAAGACGTTATACTCGAATGCTATCTTAATACCATACCTATGGGGCACGGCACTTACGGTGTACAGGTTGCGGCAAATTATTATTTCGGAAAGGACGTTCATGAGCTTAGTATTGTAGAATGTGCGAGTCTGGCGGCTATAACCAAAGCGCCGTCTTACTATGCGCCTGATACTAATCCCGAAAACAATAAAACAAGACGTAATACTGTTCTTTATGAAATGTATACACAGGGATATATAACCGAAGAGGAGTATAATGAGGCTAAGGAAACCGAATTGAAGTTGAACATCAATGCAAGCAGTAAGGTTAATTCTTACTTTATAGATGCGTTGATTCAACAGTTGGTTGATGATTTGGTTGAAAAATACGAGTATACCGAGGAAAAGGCAGAGCAGTTGGTATACACAGGCGGTTATAAAATTTATGCTACGGTGGACAGTGAAATACAGGCTGTTGTAGATAAAGCGTACGTCGACGTTGCCAAAAAGGCTAAAAAGAGCAGTAAGGGTGAACCGCTTTGGGGAGCAATGACTGTTATGGACTATGAAGGTCACGTTAAGGCTATTGCGGGCGGTATCGGTGAAAAGACCACAGACCGCGGTTTTAACTGCGCTACCGACGCTAAGCGTCAGCCCGGTTCTACAATGAAACCCTTGGCAGTATATGCCCCTGCAATCGAAAAGGGTCTTATAAACTATTCTTCAATTCTTAATGATACAAAAGCCAAGTATGGTAACTGGTCACCTAAGAACGCTGGCGGCGGTTATTCGGGTAACGTTACCGCTCAAAAAGCTTTGGAAAAATCTATAAACACCATACCGGTAGCATTGGCTAACAAGATGGGAGTTGAAGAAAGTTACGAATACACACAGAAGTTCGGACTTAAAAACCTCAACCCCGAAATAGATAAAAACCTTTCGTCATTGGGACTTGGCGGTACAAACGGCGGTGTTACAACACTTCAATCGGCTGCGGCTTATGCGGTATTCGGCAACGGCGGACTTTATTATGAGCCTACTTTCTACACCAAGGTTACCGACCAAAAGGGTAATATTGTGCTTGAACAAAAAACCAAACCTCACATGGTAATCGGCGAAGATACGGCATTTATTATGAATAAAATGCTTCAAAGTGTAATTTACGGTTCTAACGGTACTGGTAAGTCGGTAGCTTCGTCGGTCAGCAAGATGAAACTTTTCGGCAAGACAGGTACTTCAAGCTCCAATAATGATAAATGGTTTGTAGGCGGTTCTCCTTATTACGTTGTATCTTCTTGGTGCGGTTACGAAACTATGCAGAACATGCCTTCGGCTAATCTTAATATTGCCAAAAACCAGTGGTCTACCGTTATGAGCAAGATTCACAAAGGCTTAAAGGAAAAGGATTATCCGCAAAGCAGTTACGTTACCGAAAGATATTACTGCACCGAAACAGGCGGTCTTGCTACCGATAAGTGTGAGAAGACGGCGGTAGGCTATTATAAGACAAAAGGTTTACCCGATGCTTGTCAAAAGCATACGGGCACACTTTTGTTGACACCGAAAGAACAGGAAAAACTCGATAAAGAAAACGGGAAAGACAAAAACACGTCTTCCAACCAGTCGGGTACTACTTCCACACCTCAAACCTCGACCGAGCAAAACAGCGATTCTTCTAAAACAAATTCATCTGAAACAAATTCATCTAATAAAGATACAAGCGGTGAATAAAATATAATATGTTGCATTTTAAAAAAATAGAGTTGGAAGATGCGCCTAAACTGAAACCTTTCGTTTCTTCACCTGCTCGTTTTTCGTGTGAGTCGAGTTTTGTAAACTTGGTCGTTTGGAGCAGTATATATGATAATATGTACGCTGTAAAAGACGGTATGCTCTTTATAAAATCGGGCGGTGTTGAGGAAGAAACTTTCCGTTTACCATTTGGCGGTAATCTGGAAAAAGGGCTTAAAATTTTGCGAGAATATAAAGGTGGTAAAAATCCGCTTTTGTGGGTGCAACAAGGCGAACGTTTTATTGATTTTAAACTGAATTTTGGCGACGATTATGAATTTATACCTCAAAGAGATGCATTTGATTATGTTTATTTGCAAAGTGATTTAAGTTCACTTTCGGGTAAAAAGTATCACAGTAAAAGAAATCATATATCGGTTTTTTCAAAACAGTATGAATGGCAGTATAAAGCGATAACTGATGAAAATGTAAGTGACGTTCTGGAATGTATGGAAAAATGGTATACACAAAATGCCGATAGGTTTGACCGCCACATGCAGTGTGAAAAAGACGGTATAAAAATAATGCTTTGTAATATGCAAACGCTTAATATATCGGGCGGTGTTATTTACGTTGACGGCAAGGTTGTGGCGTTCACATTGGGCTCACCTATAAACCGTGACGTTTTTGATATTCATATTGAAAAAGCGCTTTCAGAGTATGCCACGGCATATACCGTTATAAATAACGAGTTTGCCAAAACCTTGACCGATTATAAATATATTAACCGTGAAGACGATTTAGGGCTTGAAGGTCTTAGAAAAGCAAAACTTTCTTATAAACCAAACCTACTCTTGAAAAAGTATTTATGCATACCGAAACAGGAATGGCTCAAACAAATGTATCTTGAAGCCTTTGGGGAAGACGACGGCGGTTTTTCGGACGAGTTGTTTAGATATTGTTCTAAGTATTGCAGAACGCTTGAAAAAGAGGGTAGAACTGTGGCAATGTGCTTTGCGCTGCCGTGTAAAATCGGTGAAAGAAAAGCTAAGTATATTTTCGCCGTTACTACTGCAAGTGAGTTTCGTGGTAAGGGTTATGCAAGTGAACTTATCGAGCAAATAAAACAAGAGGACGACAGTGTTCTAATACTGCGCCCCGTGGATGACGGTCTTATTCCGTTTTATGAAAAGTTAGGGTTTATTTGTTTTAATGCTAACGACAAATGTGGCGAAATTTCGCTCAAACCGTTAGACGAGTATAAACAGTTAGCACAGGAAGAAATTTCAAATAGCGGTAATTTTACCGCTATGTATTATAGCAATGAAAAACAAAATTTGGAAAATCTGTATTTCCCGTACAGTATGCCGTAAGACAGGTCAAAAAAATTTGGCTGTCTTTTCGCTATACAATAAAAACTCACGTTCAAACACGGGAGTTTCGTTATGTGCCCTGACGGGCAATTGTACCACAACAATTTACGGGTTTGTTTCTCTTGATTACGACAATAGGGTCGATTCACGAATCGACCGCTAAATTATAGTTTAGCGGTGAGTTAATTGGTGTATCGTAGGGGATGATGCCCACATCATCCCTTGAAATTCAGATATAACCGACGGGTCGATGAAAGACATCGACCCCTACGAACGGTCAATATAAAAACATAGTAGGGGCAGGCGCCTCGACTGCCCGTTTAATTACATCAAATATGACGGACAGTCCAGAGGCCTGTCCCTACTATGTATCTTTATTGATTTATCGTAAGGAACACCCTGTGTGGTGTTTCTTTTTAATATATAACATATCATCCCTTATTTCTTCATATCTTGACAGTATATATTGTTTTTGTTATAATATTTCTGTCACACTAATTGCATATTTTATTTCTACCTGTGGGAAAATACTTTGGTAAAAAGTGTTTTCTCTCTTTGCCATTATCCTCACGGGTAGAATGCAATAGTGTGACAACTATGAGAGGCACCACTTTTTCAGTGTGTCTCTTATGGGGACACACTTTTTTATTAGGAGGAAACTTTATGGAAAACAAATAAATTCAAGTGAAATTTTGCACTCAATGTGGAACACGGACGGACGACGGAGACATTTTTTGCGGTGAATGTGGTACTGAATTAAGAAAAAGTACAAACGAAACGAACAACGGCACACATAATCAACAATCAACATTTGAAAATTGTCAAGTTGTTACACAATCTTTCAATGCTTCGCAAAATGCTATTCAGCAAACAAGCGATAGGGTTGTATTCGGTATAATGTGTATTTTATTTAATGCAATCGGAATTCCTTGCTTTATGAGAGGTAGAGTGATTTTTGGTATTTTACGTATTATTCTTATGTGTGCGACTTTTGGTGTGTTTGGTATAGTTAATGGTATAAATGGTATTATGTGGGGTATTCGTATATTGAAGATGAGTGAAGAAGAATATCAAATGAAAAAGAATATGTTTGGTAGAGGAATAGCGGGTATTTAGTTTTTTGAATTTATAAACTGCATGTATAAAAAAGGGAGGTTGGACCTCCCTTTTTTATTACTGAAAACATAAATGTTCTATTAAAATTTTAATACCTAGACCTATGAGGATTACACCGCCTGAAAATTCGGCTTTGGATTTCCAACGGCTTCCGTAAATATTACCGATTTTAACACCGATTGCCGAAAGGGTAAAGGTGATTATACCAATAAATAGCACCGCAAGATAAGCGTATGTATTGTTGCCTTTTAAATCCATTGCGAGTGAAATACCTGCCGCGAGTGCGTCGATACTGGTGGCAATTGCCATTACAAACATAGTTTTAAAGGCAAACGAACAATCAGTATCGTTTTCTTCTTTTGAAAAAGATTCTTTAATCATATTAACACCTATTCCTGCAAGAAGAATAAATGCTATGTAGTGGTCAACGGCGGTTACGTAATCTTGGAATGCGGTGCCTAAAAAGTAACCGATAAGCGGCATCAATGCCTGAAATCCACCAAACCAAAGACCTGTGATGAGCATGTGTCTTTTTTTGAGATTGTATGTAGCAAGGCCTTTGCAAATGGCTACTGCAAAAGCGTCCATCGAAAGACCTATTGCCAATATAATAAGTTCTAAAATTCCCATTCTTTACTCTCTTTTAATATATTTTTCCAAATAATTATATATCAAAAGTTAATGTTTGTCAAATAATAATTGGTTGTATTTGTTCTCCTTTAAGCGCTAATTTCACGGTTTGCGGTATTAAAGAAAAATCGCAGATAAGGGAATTGTTTTTAGAGTGAGGGTCGTCTTGTTTGTAAGGCACGAAGAAAATATTTTTGGTATTGTGTAAAAGACCTATATTTTTAGCACTTGCACCCAATGCGTCGTTGGTGGCAATACCAAAAACTACGGGTTTATTGTTTCTAAGATGTGCTTTTATTGCCATCGTAACTGCATTGTCGGTTATACCCAAGGCATTTTTTGCCAAGGTATTTCCAGTCGCAGGGGCTACTACCAGGATATCAAGTAAGTTCTTAGGACCTATCGGTTCGGCGGAAACGATACTGTTTATAATTTTTGCTTTGCAAATATCTTCAACTTCGTTTATAAAGTCTTGCGCTTTGCCGAAGCGAGTATCTGTGTTGTATACTGTTTCGGACATAATGGGTAGGATTTTTATATCATATTGGCTTAAAACTTTTAATGCATTTAAGGACTCTTTCAGCGTACAAAAGGAGCCGGTCATTGCATATCCCAAGGTTATATTTTGCATAATATTCTCCTTTTAATTGTAAAAACGAATGAGTTCACTTACAGTCTTGGAAAGTATTTTACCTGCGGTTTTAGGTGCTACTTTACCGGGGAGCGCAGGTGCTTTTTGAGCGTTAAGTCCCAAAGATTTTGCATATTCCATATTAAATCCGCCTTTTGAAGAAAGGTCTAAAAGTAAGGAACAAGGCAAATTTTTAAGCACGTTATCAGGCAGTACGTTAGAATCAACTGTATTGAAAATAATATCGTATCCTAAATAAAGCGAGGGAATGTTCTCGGTATTTATGTAGTTAAATCCGAGTGCTTCCAAATTTGCAAAATCTTTTGGTTTACGGGCGCTGACCGTTACGTTTGCGCCTAAATTTTTCAGTCGGTCTGCCAAAATTTTACCTACTCTACCGTAACCTATAATCAAAACATTACTTTGCCAAAGTGTGAAATCAGTATTTTCTATAGCTATTTTTATAGCGCCTTCTGCGGTGGGTACTGCATTTAAAAGGGCATAACTGTCAAGGGTGTTATAGTCTATACAACGTCGGCTTTCGAAATTATAATTACAACAAAGAATCAGTTGGTCTTTGGTTTTATCGTACACTTCGCTTAACGGGATAACACGGCTTGTAAGAGGTGTGTATACATTGGTGTTATCACGGGTGGTAGGTACGGGTAAAATCACAATATCGCAAATAGAAATATCCGCTTTGTCGTCAGGGTAAAGCCCTAACGTATTGACAAAGAAGTTTTGTTTTTCCAAGGAGTGCTTTACGCTTTTAAGACGGGTGTCGCCACCTATAATACATACTTTTTTCATAAAAACCTCCAAAAAAATGTAAGTGCCTAATACAGTTTATGGCACTTACATTTCTTTGTTACGGTATTTCTTTTATTAAATCGTCAACATTGTTTTTTTGTGGATTTATTACCACTGTTTTTCTAAGGTGTTCCAAAATAGAGCTGATTTTTTCACCTTTGTAACCTAATTCTATAAGTTTCTTTCCGTCTATTTTAAGATGGGATATTTTATAAGGTTCGCCCGATGTTAATACTGTGTGTATACCCGATTTATCCCATTCCTTGCAATCGAAAAAGTCTTTTAAAATGTCGCTGTCGCAAATGTTGAGCAATTCTTTAATTTCTGTGGTGTTTTGAGGTTTGGAGTATTTTTGTAATTTGTCAAAAGTCAGGAAAAACTCTCGTTCACGGTTAGACGGTTTTAAGTTTTCAAGCGCTTTACTGTCTATACTTAAATATAGGCACAAAAGCGGATTGCTTCGGTGCGCTTTTATCTTTGTAAAATCAGGCAGTTTATTTATACCTAAAAAGTCTAATCCGCCGCAAAGGATAAGTTCTGAAAAAATTTGAAAATTATCACCCGAAATTGCTTTTTTAATCTCGGTAAAAATACGCTCACGGCTTACGTTTCGCAAAAGATGGGCGCAGTCGATAGCAGATGATAGGGTGTTTTCTTCTATAGAAAAATCAAGCGTGGAAGCAAAGCGGAAAAGCCTTAAAATGCGAAGCGCGTCTTCGCGGAAACGCTTTTCACTATCGCCAACAGTTTTTAAAATACGGTTTTCGAGGTCGGCTTTACCACCAAACAAATCGATAAGCCCGTCTTTGTGATTATACGCCATAGCGTTTATTGTAAAATCCCTGCGGGACAGGTCTTCACGTATATCACTGACAAAATTTACGCTGTCGGGTCGGCGGTTATCGGCATAGCCGTTTTCGGTGCGAAAAGTGGTTACTTCTATTGGGGTTTTGTTTACCATAACCGTAACCGTGCCGTGTTTTATGCCTGTGGGTATTGTTTTATCAAAAAGCGTTATAACGTCATTTGGAGTGGCGGATGTGGTTATATCGAAATCGCTGGGGGTTTTACCCATTAACATATCCCTGACACAACCGCCGACGATATAGGCTTTAAAGCTGTTTTTTGTGAGTTTTTCGATTACAAAACCTATATTTTTCGGAATTTGTAACATTTCTTTGCCTCCTTTCAAAAAAATGGTTTATTTTTTATATAAATAGTAGTATAATATATATAATAGTGCGATAAGGGGTGTTTTTGTGAAGCAACTGCGCCAAGAAGATAAAATAATTGACAGTGTTAAAAAAATTCATATGATAGGTATCGGCGGTAGCGGAATGTGTCCGTTAGCCGAGATTTTGCATAGCAAAGGTTATATTCTCACGGGTTCTGACAATAACGATAGTGACCCGCTTAAAAGGGTTAAAAATCTTGGGGTAAAGGTATTTACGGGCCACAATGCTTCCAACGTTGAAGGAAGTGAATTGGTGGTTTACTCCGCCGCTATTTCAAAAGATAACCCCGAACTTGTAAGAGCAGGGGAATTGGGTATTCCTACAATGGAAAGAAGCCATCTTTTAGGTGCGCTCACCAGAAAGTACGAGAATGTTATCGGTGTGTGCGGTACGCACGGTAAAACCTCGGTTACCTCTATGATAACACAAATCCTCATTTTAAACAAGTGTGACCCGACTGCCGTTATCGGCGGTAAGCTTCCCTTAATCAATTCTAACGGTATTGCAGGAAAAAGTCAAACAATGGTTTGCGAATCGTGTGAATTTGTTGATACTTTTTTACAACTTTCTCCCGATATTACTGTTTTGCTCAACATTGATAATGACCATCTTGACTATTTCAAGACAATGGAAAATATGGCAAAGTCTTTCACAAAGTTTGTTTCAATGGGTAGGGTTTGCTATGTGAACGGTGACGATGAATTAGCGGTAAAGGCTGCTGATAAAGCAGGTGTAAAGAAAATTACCTTTGGCTTAGAAAAGACTAATAACTATTACGCCGACGATATAAAGAAAGGTAAGTTCGGTTTTGAATTTACGGTTTATAAAAACGGCGAAGAGGTTATAGACCTTGCTTTGCGTATACCCGGATACCATAATATATTAAACGCACTTTCGGCTTTTGCCGTGGCTTACGATATGGGTGTTAATGCTTTTGGTATAAAAGAAGCACTTAAAAAATTTACAGGTGCAGGCAGACGTTTCGAGTTTTTGGGAGAGTTTAACGGTTGGTGCTTGGCAGACGATTATGCACACCATCCTACCGAAATTACCGCTACGCTTACTGCGGCTAAAAATTTGACCTATGACAGAGTAATTGCGGTTTTTCAACCCTTTACTTTTTCACGTACCGCGCTTTTAAAGGACGAGTTCATAAAAGCATTGTCTATTGCAGATAAGGTGATTTTAACTCCCATTATGGGTTCGCGTGAGGTTAATACTTTCGGTATATATTCGGAAGATATTGCCAAAGAGTTACCCGATGCGGTTATAGTAGACGGTTTTGAAAATATAGCCGATAAGATAATAGAAACCGCAAAGGAAAACGATATTGTTATAACTATGGGCGGTGGAGATATTTATAAAGCAGCTTATATAGTAAAGGAAAAGTTACAATGACCGAAAAACTTTATGATATAGATTCTCATTTAAAAGAATTTGATGCCACGGTGGTAGATTCTTATCCTGCGGCAGACGGCTTTTATACTATTCTTGATCGTACCGCATTTTTCCCCGAAGGCGGCGGTCAGGCTTCTGATATCGGTGCATTGGGGGATGCAAAGGTCTATGACGTGCAGATAAAAGACGGAATTATTTATCACTATACTACTAAACAGTTCCAAAAAGGTGAACAGGTCACAGGTGTTATACATTGGGAACGTCGATTTGATTATATGCAGCAACACTCGGGTGAGCATATTATATCGGGTGTGGCGCACCGTCTTTACGGTTGCGAAAATGTAGGTTTTCATTTGGGAGCGGATATTGTAACGCTCGATTTTGATAAAATGCTCAGTCGAGAGCAAATTTTAAAAATCGAAACCGAGGCTAATGAGCAGATTTTTAAAAACGTAAAATTTTCGGCTTATTATCCCGATGATAAAACCCTTGAAACTTTAACTTACAGAAGCAAAAGGGAATTGGACGGTGCTATTCGTATTGTCGAAATTGAAGACACCGATATGTGTGCTTGTTGCGCTCCGCACGTAAATGAAGCGGCAGAGATTGGTATTATCAAACTGCTGGACAGTCAAAAATTACGAGGCGGTGTACGTATAGAAATGAAATGCGGAAGACGTGCACTTGCTGATTATAACGACCGTTATAAAAATGGCATGGAAATATCGGCTTTGCTTTGCGCTAAGCAAAACGAAATAGCAGATGCTGTTAAAAAACAACAATCGGTAATGGAAGATTTGAAGTACCAAATAGGCGGACTCAAACGCCGTATTATCGCCGATTTGAGTAAAAATTTTAATGATAGTAAACCTGTCAGTGTTGTATTCCAAGACGGTTTCGATATCAAGGAACTTCAACTGCTTTCAGATGCTTTACATAAAAAGGCAGGCGGAATAAGAGTAGTTTTAAGCGGTGAAAACAGTGAGTTTTCGTTTGCAGTTTGTGGACAGGCAGAAGTTCTTGATAATTGGTTTAAGGGTTTTAAATCATCCCTTAACGTCCGTGGTGGCGGTCGTGGCGGTATGGTACAAGGTACCGTACTTAATACTAAGGAAGAAATTTTAGGTGTTATAAATGAACTGGACTGAAATTACAATTAAAGTACCCCAAAAGGATACCGATTTAGCGGCAGCTATTGCCAATATGACCGTACCTTACGGCATTTATATCGAAGATTATTCCGATTTGGAAGAAAATGCCGAAGAAATAGCACACATCAATCTTATTGATGAAGAACTTCTTAAAAAAGACCGCGATGTTTCTATAATTCATATTTATATTTCTGAATGTGATAATGCTTTGGAAGCGGTTGAGTTTTTGAAAGAACGCTTTACGGCAGAGAATATCACTTTTGAGGTTGGTTCTATCGGTGTTGACGATACCGATTGGAATGAAAACTGGAAAAAATTTTTCCATACATCAAAAATCGGTGAAAAGTTGGTAATAGTTCCGAGTTGGGAAACTTATGATAATAAAAACGGCAGAACGGTGCTTAATATTGACCCGGGTGCCGCTTTCGGCACGGGCACACATGCTACCACTTCACTTTGCCTTTCGCTTTTGGAAAAATATATAAACAGTAATACCGAAATGCTCGATATAGGTACGGGAAGCGGTATTTTGAGTATCGCTTCTGTACTTTTGGGTGCTAAGAGTGCTGTTGGTGTGGATATAGATGCACAGTCGGTAAAAACTGCAAAGGAAAACGCCGTGATAAATAAAATCTCTGATAAATGCGAATTTATTGTGGGTGACCTTGCAGATAAGATAAGCGGTAAATTTGACGTTATATGTGCTAATATCGTGGCAGACGTTATTATAAAACTTTTTGAAAACGTAGCTGACTTTTTAAAGCCGAGCGCCGTGTTTATTATATCGGGTATTATTGATATGCGTAAAGATGATGTATTGCAATCGGCCGAGAAGTACGGCTTTAAAATTGTAGAAGAAAAGTATAAAGACAATTGGTGTGCCTTTGTACTTGAAGTGAAATAGGAGTGAATTTATGCTTGAATTTGAGCAGTTATCGTTAAGGCTTTCAGGTTCGGAATCGGAATTGCGTGACCTTAAAAATGCTTTGGGGTATGATAATTTATGCCGAGAAATAGAAGAACTTGAAACTAAAGCAAGTGCCCCGGGCTTTTGGGATGATTTGGAAAATTCTCAAAAGATTTTGCAAAGAACGGGAAAACTTAAAAACACGGTAGAAACATACAATAATCTTTGCAGTTCTTTTGAAGATTTAGCGGTGCTTATTGAAATGGGTGATGAAGAAGGCGATTTATCACTTGTAGAAGAAATCGAAACTTCTATTACCGAATTTGAAAAAGGGTTGGCATCATTAAGGCTTCAAACCTTGCTTACGGGTGAATATGATAAGAATAATGCTATTCTTACTTTCCACGCAGGAGCGGGCGGTACGGAAGCTATGGACTGGGTTTCAATGCTTGTGCGTATGTTCACACGTTGGACTGAACGTCACGGTTTTAAAACACAGATGCTTGATTTTCTCGACGGTGATGAAGCAGGTCTTAAAAGCGCTACGCTTTCAATAGAGGGTGAAAACGCTTACGGTTATTTGAAAAGCGAATCGGGTGTACACCGTCTTGTTCGTGTATCTCCTTTTGATGCATCGGGCAGACGCCATACGTCATTTGCTTCGTTGGAGGTTATGCCTGAAATTACAGATGATATGAATATAGAAATCAGGGAAGAAGATATTAAAATGGACGTTTTCCGTTCGTCAGGTGCGGGCGGTCAGCACATAAATAAAACCTCGTCGGCGGTACGTCTTACTCACATTCCAACGGGAATCGTGGTTGCCTGTCAGAATGAACGCAGTCAGTTCCAAAATAAAGATAAGGCGCTTAAAATGCTAAAATCAAAACTTCTGGAAATAAAAGAACGCGAACATTTAGAAAAAATTGACGATATTAAGGGTGTTCAAAAGGAAATCGCCTGGGGCTCTCAAATCCGTTCTTACGTGTTTATGCCGTATACGTTGGCAAAAGACCATAGAACAGGGTATGAATCAGGCAATATACACGCCGTAATGGATGGCGATTTAGACGGATTTATTAACGCATATTTGAAGGCGGCTTCAAAAGGCGAATTAACACAAACAGGAGAATAAAAAATGAAAAAAGTTTTAAGTTTAGTAATAGTTATGGTTTTAGTTTTATCGTTGTTTGCAGGTTGCAGTGATGATAAGGGCAGAGTACTTTACAACGTGGACCTTGAAGATTATGTTGAACTCGGCGAATACAAGGGTATTAAGGTTGATAAAGAATCCGACGAATATTTAAAAGTGAGAGACAGTATTATAAGCTACGACGTTGAAACCTACGGTCTTTATAATCATAAGACTGAAGGTGAAGTTAAAAACGGCGACACCGTGAATATTGACTATGTGGGCAAGGAAGACGGCGTGGCTTTTGATGGCGGTACTGCAAGCGGTTATGATTTGGAAATTGGTTCGGGTACATTTATAGACGGTTTTGAATCGGGTCTTATAGGTAAAAAAATCGGTTCTACCGTTGATTTGAATCTTACATTCCCTGAAAACTACGGTAATGAGTTGGCAGGTGCCAAGGTTGTATTTACTGTAACCATAAATTATGTTAAATCTACCGATGCTAAGACTCCGGAAGAGTTTTATAAGTCTTTGGGTTATTCTAAGGTTGAAGAATATTATCAGAAATTGGATGAAAGAACATTGGATGAATTTTTGCAACAGACTGTTGTTGAAGCTTCGGAAGTTACAGATTATCCTCAGACTGATATAGATTTAATGTATCCCTATTATTATCAGAATTTTCAGTATAGCGTTCAAAATAATTACGGTATGACTATGGAAGAATTTTACAATCAGTCAGGAGAAACCGAAGCAACTTTGAGAACAATGCTTATTGATAATGAAATTAAACCTGCAATGGAACAGCAAATGCTGTGGTATGCTATTTTGGATGAAGAAGGCATAGAAATCACCAAGGACGAAACCGAAGCCAAGATTAAGGAAATAATTGCTCAGAACGGTGATTCTTCTGTTAAACGTGCCGATGTTATTGAACAATTAGGTGAATATTATATAGAAGTGTTGGTTGCAAGCGAAAAAGCATTTAAAGTTTTAGAGGATAACGCAGAAATTAAATAATTTGTGGCGGACTTTTGTCCGCCTAAAATTTTGAAAGGAGGGTTTTTATGCAACTGAAAATACAAAATGGTGTGGTTGAACTTTCGGGTGAGCCAATTTTGAAGTCGGTTAATATTGAAATAAACGACCAAAGCAAAATTGCGGTTGTCGGACGTAACGGTTGCGGTAAAACTACCCTTTTGAAATTGATTGCAGGGGAGTATAAACTCGTAAAACTTGACAGCGATAATGAAAGTTTTTTTGCAGTTTCGGGAAAGCCAAAAATAGGTTATTTATCTCAAATCACTTTTGAAGATTATAATAAGACTTTATTGGAAGAGGTGCGCTCGGCTTACAGTGAAATTTTGTCACTTAAAGAAGAAACCGAAAACGCACGGCTTTTGATGGAGCAAACAGGCGACGAGGAAGATATAAAAAATTATACAAATTTGCTTGATACGTTTACAAATTTGGGTGGATTTTATTTCGAGCGTGAGTATGAAAATGCAATAAAGAAATTCGGCTTTGCCGATTGTAAAAACCGTCCGCTTTGTGAATTCTCGGGCGGTCAGCAAACCAAGATTGCATTTTTGAAACTGTTACTTTCAAAACCTGATATTTTGCTTTTGGACGAGCCGACAAACCATCTTGATATAGAGGCGGTTGAATGGCTTGAAGAGTATTTAAAATCTTATAAAAAAGCGTTTGTGGTTGTATCGCATGACCGTATGTTTTTGGATAATACCGTTAATACGGTTTATGAAATCGAGTATGGCAAAACCAATAAATATAACGGTAATTACTCGGTTTTTTCGAAAAATAAAAAGATATTGCGTGAGCAACAGAAAAAGGAATATCTGGCATATAAGGCTGAAAAAGAACGTTTGGGTGAGCTTGTTGACCGCTTTAGATACAAAGCCACAAAAGCAGCTATGGCACAAAGTAAGCTAAAACAAATTGAACGTATGGATGAGGTGTTTGACCCTGACCGCGAAAACCTTGCAACCTTCCATGCCGATTTTGAGCCAAAGGATATCGGTGTTAAAGACGTGCTTACCGTAACCGATTTGGCAGTAGGGTATGATACCGTTTTGTCTAAGGTGAATCTTGATGTTAAACGTGGTGAAAAAATTGGTATAATCGGCGGTAACGGGCTCGGTAAGTCCACCTTTATTAAAACTCTTATGGGGCAGGTAAAAGCGCTTTCGGGAGAATATAAGTTTGGACCGAGAGTAAGTATAGGCTATTTTGACCAACAAATGGCACTGTATTCGTCCAAAGATACTGTTTTGACCGACTTTATGCGTGAATTTCCAAATATTACCGATTTTGAAGCAAGGGCTTCTCTGGGTGCGTTCCGTTTTAGCGGTGAAGACGTTTTCAAAACTGTGGACGTGCTTTCGGGCGGTGAGCGTGTACGTTTGGCGCTTTGCAAAATTTTCAAGTGTAAACCTAACGTTTTAATACTTGATGAGCCGACAAACCACCTCGATATCGTAGGCAAGGAAACACTTGAAGAAATATTTGAAAACTTTTCGGGTACGGTGATTTTTGTATCGCACGACCGATATTTTATAAAACAAATATCTACCTCGTTACTTGACTTTAAAAAGGGCGAAACGATACTTTATCCGTTTGGATATGATGAATATCTGTCAAAGGCTAAAACCGTCATAGAACCCGAAATAAAGGAAGAAAAGCAGAAGGAAAAGAAAACCTTTACGACTCCGCTTAAAGAAAAAGCGAGAAGAGAAAGAGCACTTAAAAAGGCGGAAGAAAAAATTGCCGCTTTAGAGGAGGAAATCTCAAAGCTTGAAGCCGAGCAAACAAGTGAAGTAAATCTTTCCGATTACGTAAAACTTGCCGAAATTGGCGAAAAACTTGAAAAATTACAGCAGGAACTTGAAACCGCTTACAGTGAGTGGGAAAGTTTAGCAGAATAGGATTTGGTTTTTTGGGAATTATTTATGATTACTTACGATAAATTATGGGAAACAATGAAATTAAAAGGTGTATCTACCTATTATTTGCGCGAAAATGCAGGTATTGATAGTAAAACAATAAGAAGACTTAAAGCAAATGAAAATATCGAAACTAAAACTTTGGATAAACTTTGTCAGGCATTAGATTGTTCGGTTTGTGATATTATCGAATATAAGAAAGGTTAATTTATTTGCATTTGAAACCGCTTACAGCGAGTGAAAAGAACTTGCAGAATAAAAGAACGGCGAGAAATCTCGTCGTTTTTTATTATGAATTTTTAATTGTTTTGAAAAGATAATTTTTATGTAAATTATAGTTTATCGGGGAGTTGAGTATATCGTCAGGAAGCCTTCCTCCGAGAGGAAGGTGGCACACCGTAGGTGTGACGGAAGGAGTATAACAAAACCTTAACATTTACAAAAATTTTTTATTATGCGGCTTTTTGTGGTTTCGTACACTCCCTCACCCGACTTCGTCGGGAGCTCCCTCTCGGAGGGAGCCTTTAATTTATACGCTGAAATTAGCCCTATAAACTACAATTTGAATATTTGCAACATTAAAAAACTCCCCAAAGGGAGTTTTTTATTATCTATTATTATAATCGTTTTTCTTGTTGTCGTTTTTGTTCTGATTGTTTTTGTTTTGGTCGTTGCGATTCTGGTCGTTACGGTTTTTATCGTTTTTGTTTTGATTGTTTTTATTGTTGTAGTTGTCCATTAAAAAGTCACCCCACTTTCACTATTATTATCTGTGAAAACGGGGTGATTATTCTGTTATAATCCGAAAAGATTTTTGGCGTTGTTGTAACTGATTTCCAAAATTTCTTCCAAACTTTTGTTTTTAATTTCAGCAATTTTTTGAGCAATTAAATAAATCATTTCGGAGTGATTTGTTTTGCCGCGGTAGGGAACAGGGGTTAAATACGGTGCATCTGTTTCCAAAAGCAAACGGTCGAGTGGTATCATTTCCACCACGTCGGGCAGTTTTTTTGCGTTATTAAAGGTGATAATACCGCCTATGCCTAAATACATACCAAGCTTTATTACTTCTTCTGCCATTTCCACACTGCCCGAAAAACTATGCAAAACACCTTTGGGTTTATACTCTTTCAAAATATCGAGTGTGTCGCCGTGTGCGTCACGGTCGTGGACTATAACGGGCAAATTGAGTTCTTTTGCTAAAAGCAGTTGTTTTTTAAATATAACCTTTTGTTCTTCTTTTTTGTAGGGTTCCCAATAATAGTCAAGCCCGATTTCACCAATCGCAACGCATTTTTTATGTTTTGCAAAGTTGCGGATATCATCTATGGTTGTACCGTCGGTCGCATTGCAGGGGTGAATACCCACCGCCGAATACACAAATGGGAATTTATCGGCAATTTCAAGACATTTTTCATTAGTTTCGGTGTCGCAACCGCAGTTTATAATTCGCTCTACGCCCATTTTGTGAATTCGCGGTAACAATTCGTCCCTAATCCCGTCAAAGCGGTCATCGTCGTAATGGGCGTGAGAATCAAAAATTTTAGCATCGCCTAATGGCTTAATATTTGAAAAATCCATTATCTTATTTTGCTTCCGGCAGGGATATCGTCAAGGAAAATGACCTTTACGTCTTCTCCGCAGTCAGCCGCCAAAATCATACCTTGCGATTCGATACCGCAAAGCTTAGCGGGTTTAAGGTTGGAAACTAAAATTACGGTTTTATCTTTTAACTCGTCTGGGGTGTAGAATTTAGCAATACCCGATGCTACGGTGCGGTTTTTATTACCGTCAAAGATTGTGAGTTTTAAAAGTTTTTTAGCCTTAGGAACAGGCTCACAGTCGATTATTTTACCTGCGGTAAGTTCTACCTTTGCGAAGTCTTCAATACCTATTTCTGCTACGGTCGCAACGTTTTCTGCCTTTTCTTTTTCTGCCTGCTTCTTGGCCTCTAATTCGGCAATTTCTGCCAAAGTTTTTTCCATATCAATACGTGCGAAAAGGGGAGAAGCGGCGCCTACTGTAAAGGTATCACTCACACCAAAATCGAGAGTATCGTTATTGTTGCAAATCTGTTCCTTTATGCTTTCGCAAGACTGAGGCATAATGGGAGAAAGCATAATGCTGAGCAAACGGATACATTCAAGCAAATTGTAAAGAACGGCATTTAAGCGGTCTTTTTGTGCTTCATCCTTAGCAAGTGCCCAAGGTGCAGTTTCGTCAATATACTTATTGCAACGCTTAGCAAGTGCCATTACAGCGTCAACGGCTTCGGCGTTGTGGTAAATATCCATTAAGTTATGGTATTTTTCGATAGACTCTTTTGCGGTAGCAATAAGTTCTTTATCAAAGTCATCAAAGATTTCGCCCTTTGTAACTGTGCCGTCGAAATACTTGTTGGTCATAGCAATCGAACGGTTTACAAGGTTGCCAAGTGTATTGGCAAGGTCGGCATTAAACTTTGTGATAAAGCTTTCATAAGTGATGGTACCGTCTTGTGTAAAGGGGATTTCGGATAAGAGGTAGTATCTCACAGCATCAATGCCAAAACGTTTTGCAAGTTCGTCGGCATAGATAACGTTGCCCTTTGATTTACTCATCTTATCTTCTCCTACAAGCACCCACGGATGACCGAGAACCTGCTTGGGAAGGGGAAGACCCAAAGCCATAAGGATAATGGGCCAATAAATTGTGTGGAAACGAACAATATCTTTACCGATAACGTGCAAATCGGCAGGCCATAGTTTTTCGAACTGCTCTGTTGAGCCTTTGGGATTATAGCCTACACCTGTGATATAGTTTGAAAGTGCATCAAGCCAAACGTATGTTACATGTTTGTTATCAAACTCAACCGGAACACCCCAAGTGAAAGAAGAACGAGAAACGCAAAGGTCGGAAAGACCTGGTTTTAAGAAGTTGTTAATCATTTCGTTCTTTCTTGATTCGGGCTTGATAAAATCGGGGTTTTGCTCGTAATATTCGAGTAATTTGTCCTGATATTTGCTGAGTTTTAAGAAATATGCTTCTTCTTTTGAGTCGATAACTTCTCTGCCGCAATCGGGGCACTTGCCGTCCACTAACTGTGAGGGGGTGAAGAAGGATTCGCAAGGAACGCAGTATTTACCTTCGTAATGACCCTTGTAGATATCACCCTGTTCATAAAGTTTTGTAAAAATCTTTTGAACGGCCTTTTCGTGGTCTTCGTCGGTAGTTCTGATAAACTTATCGAAACTTGTATTAAGGCTGTTCCAAACGTCTTTGATAAGTCCTGCGGCATTATCCACATATTCTTTTGGAGTAATACCTGCGTTTTTTGCCTTTTCTTCGATTTTTTGACCGTGCTCGTCAGAGCCTGTCATTAAGAATACATCAAAACCTTGTTGCTTTTTGTAACGCGCTATCATATCGGCAAGAACGATATCGTAAGCGTTACCAATGTGTGGCTTACTTGAAGCGTAAGCAATAGCGGTTGTGATGTAGAATTTTTTATTATTTGACATAAAGGTTGCCTCCTTTAAGGTTTCTCAATTAAGTATAGTAAGTAGGAAACGACGGTACAGATTAGTGAATATAAAAGAACTGCGGTACTGCCTATAAGTGTACCTGAACCTGCAAATGAAGAATATGCAAAAATCACAATACCTAAAACGGCGGAAACAATATACAAAGCCGTAAGCAGTGTATTTGAACGCTTGATTTTATTAGCGCAGTTCATAATTTTTGCTATCATAATATTTCCAAATCGGAAACTTGCAGGAGCAGAACAATTCTGCTTGGGTGTAGCGGCGCTTTTATACATATGATAACCTGCATTGGTCATTATCATTACAGAATCGTCATAAAGGCCTAAATAATCGCAAATCATTTGGTCGTTTATGTTGGGGTCGGTGTTGTTTATAAGCAAAGTCACACCAATTTTTGTAAGACGGCGAAGTTCGTATGAAACATCGGGGTCGACAGAATACTGTACAACAAGCAAAGCACAGATTTTATCATCACTTGCAACATAAACGGGGAAAAAGCCGCTTCGAAGAATTTTACGGTCTATTTCTATATCGGGTACTTCAATACCGTGTGCCTGCATAAGTGTACGGTTGCCGATGAAGAGCAGTTGGTCGTCTACCCAACCTGAAAGGCCCATTCGTTCTTCGTATTTAATAGTGTCAGAATCGGGCAGAGAAGTAATATTACTTTCACCTGCGATTTTTTTGAAAATGGGTGCTAACGGACTATTAAGACACTCGGTAAGCGAAGCCGCACGAAGTATCGTTTTATCAAGATTGTTTTCGGACAACACCTTCATCTGATGAAGTGTAACAGTGCCGTCAGGGAAAATATCCTGTGAATTTAGCATTACAGCATTTGCCATTTCAATATGTGAAGCGGCGGTTTGACCCGATATCATACTGCCTTTTTTATTGAGTTTCTTAGCGGCGGCATAAAGCGGAAAATCATTTATAAAGAAAAGGGTGGGGAGCGAAGCGAAACACAAAACTCCTGCGGCGGCGTAAAAGCCGTAAACCAAACCGTCAAAATAATTGGCGGCGGCAAAGCCTGAAATAATAGCCAATACAACCGAAAGAACTGTTATAAGCAGCATCTTACCGTTCATAAAAGTGCCAAAAGTAGAATATTTAATAAAATTGCTTATATGCTCACAATCTTGTGCGGCGGCAATCATAGTATCGCCTTCAATGGAATTTTTCGCCATAGCAAACGTTACGGCGGTATCATCTATAAGTTTTACCGCTTTTTTGGGTGAGGGGGAAGCAATCTGGCGAAGATTTGAAAGCATATAAGATGATTTTCTGAATTTGCCCAAAGCACGAACTGATAGTATTATATTCAAAAGTAAAAGAATATCAAGAACGATTTCATTTGCCGCAATACCTAAAATAGCATAGGTCAGTACGCAAAGGGTTGCGAGTGAAGGTGCTACGTCGGCTACTGATTTTTTGCTGAAAATTTTGGGGATGGCCGCAAACATATCAATATTAAATAACATTGTAAGCCCTGAAATTACCGTGCAGAAAATCATAGTTGATTTTGTAGCGCCTAAAACCGCACTGCTCATAAATGGGAGTTTCATAAAACCTAAAACAAAGGTGAGTATAACCGATGTACAAACTGCTAGGAAAGCATTACGTTTCTTTATAGAGAATTTACGTATATAACGCTTAGTATCCTCTTTTGTTTCGATTTCATCTTTGGCAACAAACTCTTCAAACTCGCTTTTTTCAAGAGTTACTTGGTCAATTTTTACCGAGTTTGCTTCTTCAATGGGAGCAATCTCGCCCGTGAGGTCAATGTTTTGCGTATTTGAAGAAACAACAATGGTAGGTCTTTTGTCGCTTTGATTATTGACAGGGGTAAATGTAATGGTTTGTCCATCTGTAAAAGTGTCTTCAGTTTCGATTTCGTCCGTGTTGGTTTCAACTTCCGAAACAGCAAACGGAACACTGGACTGTACATTGTTGAAAAAAGCATTTATTTCAATAATTTCTTTATCAACCGTAGGAAGTGGTTGTGGCTTTTCACTTTTTGGTTGGTCATTTTCAGTTGAATGTGATGTAATATTATTTTTACCCAAGTCATCGAAAGAAATGTCATATTTTTCAGCCAAACGGTCCAATGTTTTAAGACTGTTGTTTTCTAAAATTTCTGCTACGCTTTCTAATTTGTATAGCGGAACGCTGGGTATGGAAGCATCGTTACCTTCGGCATCTGTAATAAAAGGTTTGCATTTTTCAAGCAGACTTTTTACGGGTTTTTCAGGCTCGGCAGTAATAGGCTCCGGCTTGGTTTCTTCTGTTACAGGAGACGGAACGTTGTCAGACTGCGTAATTATTTCATTTTTTATGGTATCAGAAGCATTTTCACCTGCTTGTAACATTCGTTTTTTAAGCGATTCAAGTGCCGATTTTCCGTCATACCGCGGCTTAGGTTTATCGTTAAGATGAAGAACCTCGTCGGGAGTTAATTTGTGCGAAGGTGAAGGTACACTTTCACGATTGTTACGAGGCTCTTCCATAATAAAACCGTCATCGATTTTGTTTTTAGAAAAGAATTTCATTCTATCTCTCCGTTTTTAACTTCTTCTTTTTCGTACAACTTCGTACATAAGTACACCTGCCGCAACAGATGCGTTAAGCGAATTGATTTTGCCAAACATAGGCAAACTGATTATCTGGTCACATTTTTTTGCAGTCAAAGTACCGATGCCTTTGCCTTCATTGCCGATAACCAAAGCGGTCGGACAGTCGAAATCAATTTTTTCATAATCTTCACCGTCCATATCGGCACCAAATACCCAAACGCCATTTTCTTTTAACATATCTATTGTGGTGGGGATATTGGTAACACGTGCAACACGCATATATTCGAGCGCACCGCTGGCACTTTTAGCAACTGTGGCATTAAGCGAAGCACTACGACGTTTCGGAATTATTATACCGTGAACTGCACAACATTCGGCGGTACGGATAATAGCGCCTAAGTTGTGTGGGTCTTCAATTTCGTCGCAGACAATAATAAAAAGTTTTTCATCCTTTTCTTTTGCATAATTTAAAATATCTTCTACTGTGCAATATTCTTGCTCAGCAAAAAGCACCGCTACACCTTGGTGGTTAGCGCCCGAGCAGTAGTAATCCAACTTTTGCGGACTGACTTCTTTTATCAAAATTCCTTTTTGTTTGCATTTTGCAATAATTGCGGTAACCGAGCCGCCGCTCACACCGTGAGCCACGAGCAAACGGTCAATTTCTCTGCCTGAGCGTACCGCTTCAAGCACAGGATTTCTGCCGCAAATTATATTGTAACCTCGTTCTTTTTTATCTTCCATTATGTAAACACCTTTTATATATAAATATACATTATGAATTATATCACAACTACTTGAAAAATTAAATAGTAAATTTTGTAATATTAGTAAATTTTTTGGAAAAATAATAAAAAATCTTTTCGGAGGTTATTTATGGAACGTTTTTGCATTAAAAAAGTTGAAGGATATGAAGTCTTGGATTCGCGCGGCAATCCAACCGTAGCGGCAAGGGTGACTCTTTGTGACGGTAGTGTGGGATTAGCAATTTCGCCCTCGGGCGCTTCTACTGGTACGTTTGAGGCACACGAAAAACGTGACGGCGGTGAGCGATTTTGCGGAAAAGGTGTGCGTGAATGCGTGAATTTAATAAAAAGCGAAATAGAGCCTTGTCTTGCAGCGCTTAAAACCGTAAAGCAGGATGTGGTTGATAAGGCGCTTATAGACCTTGACGGTACGGAAAATAAATCACGTTTAGGTGCCAATGCAATATTGGCGGTATCTTTGGCGGTCGCAAAGGCGGCGGCGAAAGCGTATAATTTACCGCTTTATAAGTATTTGGGCGGTGAAAATGCAACCACGTTACCTCGACCGATGCTTAACATTTTAAACGGTGGCGCACACGCAAAAAACAATATAGATATTCAGGAATTTATGATTATTCCTGTTTCGTGTGAAAGTTTTTCAGACGGATTACGTCAATGTACCGAAATATATCATACTTTGGGTAAAATTTTAAAAGATATGGGTAAGGCTACGGATGTAGGCGACGAGGGCGGTTTTGCACCCGACCTTACAAGCGATGAACAAGCAATTGAAATTATAATAAAAGCAATCGAAAAATCGGGTTATACAACCGAACAAATAAAAATCGGGCTTGACGTTGCGTCAAGCGAATGGTATAAAAACAGGGAGTATCATCTTCCTAAGCGTAATATCAAAATGAGCGGTGAAGAGTTAATTCAATATATTAAATCTCTAACCGAAAAATATCCCGTAATTTCTATTGAAGACGGCGTAGCAGAAGAAGATTGGCAAAGTTGGAAAAAACTTACGGAAGTTTTAGGAGATAAGGTTCAACTTGTGGGAGACGACCTTTTTGTTACCAATACAAAGCGTTTACAAAAGGGAATAGAGCAAAACTGCGGTAATGCTATTCTTGTAAAGCCTAATCAAATCGGTACTTTGAGTGAAACTTTGCAAGTTATTAAGTTGGCGCAAAAAAACGGCTATAAAACGGTGATTTCGCACCGCTCGGGTGAAAGCGAAGATACAACGATTGCCGATTTGGCGGTAGCTGTAAATGCAGGGCAAATTAAAACAGGTGCGCCTTGCCGAAGCGACAGAACCTCGAAATATAACCGTTTGATTGTAATTGAAGGTGAGTTGCAAAAATAAATTATCATTCGAGCCTTATTTTGATTATTAAAGTTAAAGGACTATGACAGTTGTCATAGTCCTTTAATATGGTATCAGTAGTATATTGTTGCGCTATCTTCAATATGATTATTTTCCATCAAATAACAAAAACCGGGGTATTCTTCTATGTACTCATAGAGAGCCTCGTAAGCCTTACTGCGTGGTATGGTATAACTGTCAAGGTCATCATATTTTTTGTGTTGTTTTAGTTTGTTTACATTGATGGTTTTTTCTTGATATAAATCTTCGAAATAGTCGTACTTATAAGCGTTCAAAAGGTATGAATCCGCTTCTTCAACAATATCCTTGTCATCGCTATGGCCTAATTTTATAAGATATGGGATACCTTCGTCGCCTAAATCGTAAAACCATTCGATGTTAAAATCTTTAAGGTTGCCTTTTACGTAATTTTCATAATTGTATTTTGCACAAACGGCATTTACGTTTAATGTTCCGAGCAATAGGATAATTATACTTGCTGTAAGCAAGGATGTTTTTACAAAGTTTATTTTCTTTATAAATACCTTTAAAATAACACTTATAAATACAATAGCAAGGAAAACCATAAATGCGCTTGTTGTTATGCGTAAAACGGTCATACCGTATCCACTTATGTAAAGTACCATTTTAGATATTGTGCTGCCTATTATAACAAGTGTGAAGAGTGAAATAAATATGCATAACAGTTTTATGCCAAGACTCATTTTACCATTTTTCTTTTTGGCTAATAACCAAGCGGCAAATACAATTCCAAGATTTATAACTGCAATAGCGCACATTTCAAAGAAACCGTTACGGGCATATTCGGAATATGTATCGTAGTTTTCAGGCAAGAAACCGCTGAACGCACTGAAAAAGTATGCAAGTTGTGAGAACAGGTAAAGAATATAGCAAAAACTAATTGCCGAAAGAAAAGAAATTATATATACATTTTCAATACCTTTAAAACGGCTTTTTCCGATTTTTGATATACGGCCGTGTTTGAGTGAAAGGCCGTAGGTTATGGCAAAAATTGAAACACTGGCTCCAAAGGTAATTTTAATTATGGTGGAAAATGTGTTATCGAAAATCTGGCTCATCATTCCCATAAAAGCATCATCGGAGTTTAGCAAAAGGGGAACTACTATAAGCAATACGGGTAATGAACAAGCAAGTCCGATAAACGCTTTGCCGAGCGATTTTTTACCGTTTTTATTACCGCTGAATATAGATTTTAAGGTCACACCGATATTGCCGAAGGTTGAACCTGCCGAATAAATAATGCCTATTGTGTTGCGGTTGCCACGTGCTTTACCGTTTACAAGTCCGTCAAAGCAAGTGAGTGCCAATAAGAAACTGACAATAACCCCAAAAAAGCGTACGCTTGAATTGGACGTACAAATAAATACCGCACTGCAACCAAGGGCCAGTAAACCGCATATTATCGGGAATATTCTGCCCTTGCCCTTTTTGGCGAGATAAAAAATAAATATGACAGTCATTAAAATCAGTGAAATCGTATAACCGAGAGCAAAATCACTGGAAATGCCGAAAAGGGAAGTGAATACACAGCCTATAAGGGCGCAGATTATAAACGCGACGTTACCTTTGCTAAGTTCGAAGAGCGGTTTTTTCGGTGGATCTTGCGTTTGTGGTGGAGCAGGAGGTGTGAGAAGAATGGGTTGTATACGGTACAACTGTTCATTTTGCGGGAACTGACTGTTTTTAATTTCCATAATAATTACTCCTTGTCTTTATATTTTATTATATCAGCCGGTTGACAGTTTAATGTTTTGCAAATGGCTTCAAGTGTTGAAAAGCGTATGGCTTTTGCTTTTCCTGTTTTAAGGATAGATAAATTTGCAGGGGTGATATCTATTTTTTCGGAGAGTTCGAGTGATGTCATTTTGCGTATGGCTAACATAACGTCTAAATCAATTTCTATCATTTTCTACCTCCCGATTAAATAGTAAGTTCGTTTTCTTGGTTTATTTCAACCGCATTTTGCATAACATTTTTAACAACGCGTAACATAAGACCTACAAACGCGGCGGCAACAGTTATTACTAAATAAGGAATGTAAAGAATACCGCCTACAAGGGTTACAATTGCCACGGCAAAACAACACCACGAAATAATGCGAAGATATGTAACGTTTTTGGAAATGAATATACGCTCTTTTTTAATATTAAAAAGTAACTTTATAAGGCTGTAAAGCGCCACATAAGCGAAAACAGCCGACGGATAGAAGCACCATTTGAAAATTACCATCATTTCGGCAAGTGCGGGTTTGTGTTCACTCCAACCGCGGTATAAAATGAACCACCATTTTACCGCAAAAGGTCCAATAAATAATGCCACAGTAAGAACGGCGACGAAAACAAAACAAACTATAATCGATAGCGTTGCCGACCTTTTCCTATTCCACATAAAATTACCTCCAAAACCTTTTTCTGCCATCATAATAACACACAAATTATCGTTTGTCAATAATTAAATTATCGAAAAACGATAATTTTTCGGATTCGGTAATTTCGGCTAAGGAAGTAATATAATGGTTTTATTCTGTTGTTTTGCGTAATTCAGCGCAGTTTCAGCACCGTTTTTTCGTTTGGACATTTCCATATAATTCGCAAAAACGATGATACAGGGTTGACCACACTTGGTCGGGTTTCTTTTGTAATTCCACCTTCATATATTTTCTTATGTGTATATGGTTTGTAATTCCTCCTTCTTAAATTAAAAGTATTGTAATTAGAATCTATTCAATTAATTTTTTTATTTCAAGTAATAATCTTTACTCTTTAAACAATCAAGAGGATTCTTTACTCTTTACTTAATCTTGATAACTCTCAATTACTCTATGTTTAAGATAAAGACTCATAATGCTTTTATAATCATCATGATTAATAAAGAGTCTTATATAAAAGAAAAAGAGTCATAAAGATTCTATAAGAATCGTTATAACTCATGAAGATTGCGGGAATATTGAAAAATTCATAATTCTATGCTATAATAAGAAAAAAGCGAGGTGCCATTTTTATGAAAATACACGGTGTAAAGCGCGAGTGGTCTCACCCAATTTTCTGTATGAAAAAACATCATTGTCCCCGTTGCAACGAAATATTAGAAAAGGTCAAAACGGAGACTGTGGTTAATTCGAAATCAGAAGAAGCAAAGAATTACGATTTTTCTCAAGCTGGCGGCGATGGTTATATGATAGGAAATATAAAATTCGTAAGAACTGCTTTTAGGTGCGACAAGTGTGATAAAACTTACTCCATAGAAGAACTTTTAGAAATTGAAAAGGTGTCTTAAAGGGGTGATTATATGAAAACAATTAAATGGTTAAAAACCTCAATAGTATTACAAAGTATATTAGCATTCTTCTGCATTGCTTCATCTGCGTGCTTTGCAATCGATAGATATTTTGATTTGAGAATTTTCTTTACATTAGGCAATGTTTTGATTTATGGTTGGATTATAAACCCAATCGGTTTGATATCCATTGTTGTTGGCTTAATACTTTTCTTTTCTGAAAAAGACAAGGACGAAAATCGTAAAATCATAGGCAAGAAATGGATTTGGTTTATAGTGTTTTTTGTGATTGATACTTTACTGTATTTGACCGCAGGTATATTGACGGTTGCATTTACAGGTGGTGTTTAAACGGGAGAGAGCATATGGAAGACATTTTAGAACTCATTCTTTCAATATTGTTTATGCCTTTCGAATCTAAATACGATAACCTTAAAATCAAAATCAACAGGATACACAATAAGGCATTACGATTTCTTTTAAAGGTTTCACTCATATTGATTCCGTTTGCATTGATATTTGGCTTATGCTGTTTATGTAGTTACATATTTAGAGGATATTGGATATAACAAAAACACCCTATGACTTTTGATGGTCATAGGGTGTCTTCATTTTTTCATTTGTCGTAAATGTGTCGTAAATCGGTTTTTGTGGGTTTGCAAAAACCCTGTAATACCGCTATTTTACGGCATTTTCTTAATCAAGGGGCTTCATTGTGGGGACCTCTGCCCCCGAAATTATAAAACAATACCCAAGTGTACAAAACTCCAATGGTTTGAGGCCGTTTCAGAAGCCCGTTTTTACAGCACAGAATATAACCCTTTGTATCTGTGCGGCATTTTGGCGTAGTAACTGGCGTACCATTGGCGTAGTAGATTAAATCTGCTTGTCCTTGAAGAATTCACCCAAGCTTGTAAACTCTTTCTTTTTCAGTTCGTTGGTCACGTCGCAATAAATATCCATCGTTGTACTGATGTCTGCGTGACCTAAAACATCCTGAATCACCTTTATATTGATACCCGACTCACATAAGCGAGTAGCAAAGGTGTGTCTCAAGCTGTGGCAACTAAATGGCGGCAACAGAACGGGATCATTTTCTCCTTTGAGCAACACTTCATCATTACAGTCACGGATAATTCTTCGAATGGCTTTGTTGAGTGTTCCTTGATGCTGAACATCGCCATAGCGGTTTATAAAGATAAAATCCGTATAGCAATCTACAATTGCTTTGCACTTAACCCCGGCATCCTCTTGATTTTGCTTTTCAAGTAGGAATGCTTCTTTTACATCATCCATCATCGGTACAGTTCGTTCACCGGCTTTGGTTTTGGGTGTGTTTATGCTAAAAGAACAGCCGTTGCCATCACCATGATTGTAGTATACCAAGGTATGATTGACGTGGATAAGTCCTTCTTCCAAATCAATATCGCACCACCGTAGTCCTATCAATTCACCGACACGCAACCCTGTGCCAAGCATAATAGCAAATACAGGATACCAATGTCGATATACCGGATGATTTTTAAGGAAGTTAATGAACAACTGTTGTTCAGGGATAGTAAGTGCCTTTCGCTTTTCTACCTGAAAATTATGGGACTGTTTCAGTTCTTTCAGCATGTTATCGGTGGGATTAAGACGTATGTACCCATCATCCACCGCCAAGTTAAATACTTGATGTAGAACTGTATGCACGTTATCAATGGTTGCTATAGTCAAAATCCTTTCGTCTGCGAGGCGATTATAAAACCTCTTTACATCGGATTTTCTGACATTCGCAATACGAAGCTTACCGAATGTGGGGCGTACAAACATATTGTACATATACTTGTAGTTCTGAAAGGTGTTGTGTTTCAAACCCCGTTTCAGATCACACCACAGGTCAAAAACTTCGTTGACTGTTATCAAACGGATCTCCGTTTTAATACCGTCCCTTTTATCAAGGATAATTTGCTCTTCTCGTTCACGAAGTTCCTCAAGGGTACCTGCGTATATCGAGTGGCGCTTACCATCGGGAGTGCTCCAACGGTAATCGTAAATACCGTCTGCTCTTTGGGATTCACCCTTGCGGAGTGTAACCCGATCCTTATCTAATCTTCTACCTTTACCTTTCTTTGCAGTCATATTTATCTAGCTCCTTTCAATACCTGTCAGCATTGAAAAGCACTATGATAGTATCTATATTATAACATAAATTCGTTATCTTTACAAGTACTCTTTCGGAGCTGACAGGCCTGTAAAGAAAGTAATTAAATCGAATAATTCTTTTCTATATATTCATCCAATTTCCTACGCTTGATCAGACGCTTTGTGCCGTTGAACAGCACGAAAGTACAATCAACCTTATCGGACAGTTTTCTGAGTTTGTTAATACCAATGCCCGAATAGGCTGCGGCTTCTGTCAGCGTTAAAGTGGTTTTCTCCCAAATTGGAACCTCTTTCATTGGCGAT
>JAZSNT010000020.1:0-3673 GCA_045536525.1 Acutalibacteraceae bacterium | reverse complement strand
AAAAAAAGACAGCCGCACGTGAGCGGCTGCCCGAAATTGTAATGCGTTGCTAAACTTTCAGTGCCCCTTTTAGGGGTTAAGCCAGTAGTCACCCCTTATAGGGGTGGTGCATACCACCGGTTTACCGGTGGTTATGATTTTTTTAATAAAATCTTTTCTGTTTTATATTAAAAAAATACTTGCTTATTATAACTGTAAAAGTTATACTTTAATTAGAATTAAATTTACGGGAGATTATTTATGGAAGTAAAACAGTTTTGTCAGATTATAGAAGAAAGAAAAGAAGAACTTTTTTTGCTTCTTTCAGACCTTATAAAAATCAATTCTGAAAACTTTGTTACTCACGGTAATGAGGAAGAATGTGCACGTTACATATATAATTTATGTAACGATATGGGGCTTGAAACCGATATTTACAGCCCGATGGATATAGAGGGTTTTTCGTCGCATCCCGATTATATGGAAGGACACAATCTTGAAAATAGATATAACACAGTTGCACGTTTTAAGGGCGAAGAAAATATCGATGAACTTATGATTATGTCACATACCGATACCGTGCAGATTGGCGACGTAAATAACTGGAACAATGTTCCGCTTTCGGGCAAGATTGCCGACGGCAGAATTTACGGCAGAGGCGCAGGTGACGATAAGTACGGTCTTGCAACTGCACTGTTCATAATGAAGCTTTTAAAAGAGTATGATGTGAAACTTAAAAAGAATCTTTTGTTTGCGGCGTATTCTGACGAAGAGTATGGCGGTTCACACGGAGCTATGGCGGCTGTTATGAAATATCCGTGCAAGAGAATTGTTAGCATGGACTGCGTAGAAGATCAGATATGGCATTGCGGCTCGGGCGGGGGAGAAGCAAAGTATTTCTTCCACGTGGACGGTGTTGTAGACAGCGCCAAACTTGCGGCAAAGGGAACACAGGTTGTAATTGACTGTATGGAGGAATTTGCCCAAAGACGCCGGAACGAACTTGAAAACAATAGATTTTACAAAGGCACAATTATACCCGAAACTTCATTGCGTTACATGGGCGTGAAAGCCGGTACTGACGGAATGGATTTGGACCGAGGCGAGATTTATTTCGTATTTTATACCGATAAAACAAGAGATGAAATTTTAAAGGAATTCAGCGAACTTGAAGTTAAAATAGCCGAAAAACTTTTACCCCTCGGTATTATTGGGGACGGGTTTAAAATGCAGACTCGTTTCTTCCATTACGTATGGTGTGAGCCTGACAACGAGGATATAAAGCTTATGCTTGAAAGTGCCCGTGAAACAACGGGAAAAGAACCTATTGTTTGCGGTTCTTGTCTTTCTGATTTGTCGGTTATTTCAAAATTTGGCAGTAGTCGTGCTTTTGCATATGGTGCGGGTCGTGATTTTACGCTCCCTGGCGGCGCACATCAGCCCAATGAATTTATTGAATGTGATAAATTCTTAGAATTCACCAAAACAATTGCAGGTTACGTACTTAAAGTGTTGGGATAAAACAAAAAAGCACAATATTACCAAAATCAGCATAATTTAACTTTACCTTGGGATTTGTTATGTGATATAAGTTATATAGTGGGAGATTTACTCCTGAAAATTTCTATTCAAATTACGTTACGCCTACCGCTATTGACGTTGCAATAAAAAGGGTGTTAAGTATATTAAGATTTCTATTTTCGGCGATGACGCCGCCGAGTGTTCCGTATATAGCGTTCTGCCGCCCATAGTACGTACTTCTGAATAGCTTTACGGTAATGATGCTCTTAAAGTTTTTAACGAAGCTTTCGAATATTAATGGTATAAGGATAATAAACCTTTTGGTTATGACGTACAGGAGCTTCGTATCGGTGGACAGTTACTTCGCGTTAAAGACAGCAAAAAACGTATTGAAAAATATTTAAACGGTGAACTTGACCGTTTGGAAGAACTTGAAGTGGAAGATTTACCTTATAAGACTCAGAACAATCTTCACAAGGGTACAAACGTCATCTGGAAATCTTCGTTCACACGTAGCGTGATTTCACAAGTAAAATTGTAAGATAAGGAGACGAAAAATGAGCGAACGCACAATTGCCGCTATTGCAACACCTTTGGGTGAAGGCTCACTCGGTGTTATCAGAATATCGGGCGATGATGCCATAAAAGTAGCGGACAAGGTTTTTCGCACCTTTTCGGGCGAAAAACTAAGTGACAAATCCGGTTATACTGCCGCTTACGGCGAGATAATCGACTTAGACAAAATAATAGATGACGGTGTTGCGCTCGTTTTTAAAGCGCCTAAAAGCTATACGGGTGAGGACGTTGTGGAAATATCTGTCCACGGCGGACGGCTTATGCTAAAATCCGCTTTGCGTGCAATTTTGCAAAACGGTGCTTTTATGGCGGAACCGGGTGAATTTACAAAACGTGCATTTTTAAACGGCAAACTTGATTTAACAAGAGCCGAAAGTATAATGGGTCTTATTAGTGCTAACAGTGAAGCCGAGCTTAGACTTTCGCGTGCGGCGCATATCGGAGGTGTATCGAAAAAGATTGATAAAATAGAGGCGGATTTAGTGTCTGCCGACGCATCAATCGCCGCTTTTTCAGACTATCCTGACGAAGATATAGAAGGACTCGATTATGAAAACTTCTTCAAAATGCTTGAAAGTGCGAGAGCAGAAATAGAGAAAATGCTTTCCACTTACGATGCGGGTCGAGTGCTGCGAGAGGGAATTGAAACGGTTATTGTCGGTAAACCAAACGTTGGTAAATCTACACTTATGAATATGTTAAGTGGAGCAGAAAGGTCAATCGTCACCGACGTTGCAGGTACTACACGTGATGTTATAGAAGACACCGTGACGGTGGGAGATATAACACTTCGCCTTGCTGATACGGCAGGTATTCATAATACTGACGATACTGTCGAAAGTATTGGTGTGGAACGTGCAAAGGGCAGAATAGATACGGCGGAGCTTGTACTCGCGGTATTTGATAGCACAATGCCGCTCGACAGTAATGATGTTGAACTTTTAGAAAACGTCAAGGATAAAAACACTATTGTTGTAGTGAATAAATCCGACCTTGAAGCAAGAATCGATATCACCGCTTTTGACGGTATGCGTGTTGTTACGGTTTCGGCTAAAAACAACATAGGATATGAAGAATTGTGCAGTGAAATTACCGAAATTTCGGGCACCGCAAATCTTAACCCCGATACCGCGGTGCTTATAGGCGAGCGTCAACGTGCCTGCGCCGAACGTGCGTTTGATGCGGTGAATGAGGCGATAAATGCTTTGACAGGCGGTCAGACGATGGACGCTGTCGGCGTTTGTGTAGACGATGCTTTGGCGGCACTTTTCGAACTCACGGGCAAACGCGTTACAAACGAAGTGACCGATGAAATTTTCCGTAAATTCTGTGTAGGTAAATAAGATGAAAACGGTTCCAAACTGGGCCGTTTTTGTGTTTTAAATTATAGTTTGTCGAGTGCCTCAACACGCAATTACGCTACTGCATATTACAAAAACATAACCCCATACCACGATTTGAACAAGTCCAGTAAAAACGGACAATAGAAAAAATCCCCCTCCTATGGTAGAATTTAAACAATTACCATAGGAGGGTATTTTTATGCCACGAAGATATCAACACACATTAGAATTACTACCACAAATCAAGGAAATGT
>JAZSNT010000043.1:0-52839 GCA_045536525.1 Acutalibacteraceae bacterium | reverse complement strand
GATAAGCTATCACTGCCTAAACGTGCAACAGGCGTTAAAGACCATTCGCTATTAGATAAAGAAATTGCCCGTATACGACAGGTAGCTATTGAAAAAGGCCGACAGGACGCGGTCATTGGCATAGACTTTGCCATTGAATTTGGTTTGCGACTTGAGGAAATCTGTACGCTAAGAGTTGAATACCTTATGTCTGCATTAAAAACAGGTCAGCTTGTCATAAAAGGCAAGGGCGGTCAGACAAGGGCTATTGATTTAAGTGCAAAGCAACGAGGTATTATTACTGATTATTTGAACTATGCCAGGTGTTCAGGTCGATACCCGAGAGATTATTTAATCTCAGGCAGCGAAAAGGGCGGCGTACAACGAGAAAAACGCTCGTTGCAGAATTGGATGAGTTATAACAGAAAATACTTTATGGTAGAAAACCGTGAGGATTTGAGTGAAGACGGTAAAAAGAAAAGAACCGAGACAATCTCTTGGCACAGTCTGAGACACACCTACGCACAAAGAACCTACGCTGAAGCGTTGCAAGAAAGACCACGCAGAGCACGAAAGATTGTAAGCGAAAACTTAGGTCACCACAGGACCGAAGTGACAAGAATTTACTTGGCTGATAAGCCGAAGAAAAAGTAAGCTATTAATTAAAATGATGAAGGAAGAATTTAAATTGATTACAATATCCTGCTGACGAAAATATGCGGGATTGATATATAGGGACAATTAGAATAGGAAGTAAAGAATAGGCGGTTTATCTGCCTATGGTTTATGGCGGTGGCTATTCTGCCACCGCTTGTTAAGGAGAATTTATATGTTATATGTTTTGAAGCTTGCCTCCGGCGGAAATGGAGGTAAATAAAATAAGGAGGATCGCCAATGGTAGAAAAAATTGCAATGACTATTGAAGAAGCTGCTGAATATACCGGTATCGGAAGAAATACATTGCGTTTATTAGTGAGCGAAGGTAAAATACCCGTGCTGCTCATAGGTCGTAAGCACATTGTAAGAACCGATGCGTTAACAGAGTTTTTAAAGATAAATCAGGGCGTTGATTTACTCGATATAGATAGCGTAAAATCAGTAAGCTGACAGGTAAAAAACACATAGGAACTGTTGCAATTTTGCTCAAAAAATGGTATAATATAGATGCACATTGCAACAGTTCCGTTTGCCAACAGAAAGGAGTTTTATTATGGCAAAAGGATCTGTCAGAAAAAAAGGTAAAAAGTGGTACTACCGCTTTTATGTAGAAGATGAAAGCGGCAGACAGGTACAGCGAGAGTTCGCAGGAACGGAAAGCAAGAGTGAAACAGAGTCTCTGCTTCGCAAGGCAATGGAAGACTACGAAGCAAAGAAATTTGTAGCGAAATCCGAAAATACTACAGTGGGTATGTTACTTGATATGTGGGTGGAAGAAGAACTAAAACCCGGCAATCTAAGCAACGGTACGGTGATGGCTTACCAAGGCACAGTTAACCGTATAAAACAATACCCCATAGGGAACCGAAAACTGAAAAGTGTAACAGCCGACCATTTGCAGACTTTTATGGATCAACTCAGCTTTGGCGGAGTAAATCCGGACGGCACGACAGCAAAGGCACTCAGCAAAGGTTATTTACGTTTGTTCTCCGCCGTTCTGCAAGGAGCGTTCCGCTTTGCAGTATTTCCAAAGCGTATGATTTCCTTTAATCCGATGCAGTACGTTGTATGGCGTGGGAAAAAGGATGATTACGAATTGTTCTCGGATGATAACGAAGACGTTGCTACCATACCGACGCTGACTCACGAAATGTATTTGAAACTTGAGGATTTTCTGAAAGCAAAGGATAACCCTGCACTGCTACCGATACAGATTGCTTATTACACAGGACTTCGCATTGGAGAGGTCTGCGGACTAACTTGGCAAGACGTAAATCTTGAAAAGCAGTATCTTACGGTGCGTCGCAGTATGCGTTACAATAACACAAGGCACAAAACAGAGATAGGGGCTACCAAACGCAGAAAAGTCCGAACAGTGGACTTCTGCGACACCTTGGCAGAGATTCTGAGAACTGCCAAGCTCGAACAGCACAAAAACCGTTTCAAATACGGCGAATTATACCGCCTCAATTATTACTGTGAGGTTAAGGAAAAAGACCGCAATTACTATGAGGTATATACGCTGTCGAGAAACGAAAAGGTTCCCGAGGGATACAAGGAGATATCCTTTGTATGCTTAAGACCTGACGGAGCGTATGAATCGCCAAGCACGATTGGTATTATGTGCAAGAGAGCAAGCAAAAAGGTAAAAGGTCTCGAAGGGTTTCATTTCCACCAACTTAGACACACATTCACAAGCAATTTGCTCTCTAATGGAGCAGCGCCGAAGGATGTGCAGGAGCTTTTAGGCCATGCCGATGTAAGTACCACAATGAACGTTTATGCTCACTCAACACGAGAAGCAAAACGTACTTCCGCACGACTGCTCGATAAGGTAGTTGGCGGTTAGATATAAAAAGTTTCCCTTATTTTCGCTCATAAGGGCAAAAACAAGGGAAAATACATAACAATTGAGTTTAAAGTTGCTGAAAAGGCTAGTAATATCAAGGCTTTTTAGAATGTAGGACAGTTAATGTCTGATAAACTAAAATTTGTTTTTAGTTTTGTGAAAAGATATTTTGGTTTGCTATATGTGGATAGAATATGAGGTTTTTGCTTTCGGTGGCTTCGTTTTTCAGGCTTACAGCACTTATTTGTCGGTTATGGTATGTGGTGTAGTAGTAAATACCTTTATCGGCGTTCATACAACAGGTGTAAAGCGTTTTTTCGTATTCGTTTTTATCGGTTTTCGTGAGCCCGTTTATTTGACTTACGGTTTCTAAAATATGAAAAAATTGTGATAAGCTGTCATTTTCGCTATCACTCGACACCGAATTTAATTTGCCGAAACTTGCCCTTACAAAGCGTGATTTGGAAGAATTATCTCCGGGCAGTCCCAATGCCCCCATACCAAGACTGTAAGGTTTTAAGTCAATGGTATTTGAAAAGCGGTTATCTGGCGGATTCGGGGTCAGGTGCATATAGTCGTTAAGCCCTGCAATCTGTTGTGGAAACGGCGGATTATTTGTCAGCACACCTACCGGATTTTCGTATATTTTAAAACCGTATTTTATAGATTCCACCGTTATACAGTCGGTTTTATCTGCTATTATCCAATGTAATTCCGACGGTGGCAGATTTTTGGAAAAAGCACGGTCGGTAAGATTTATTTTTTTAAGTTTTACAAGTGCTTCTTTAACGGTGGCACACTGTCCTAAAATCCACGGTATAATTTCAAAAGAAGCAATATTTTCTTTAAGTGGTGTAGTACTGAGATATACAGCATTACCCACAAAGTTAAGTCCTGCTATGCAGAGTCCGGATTCGTTTACTGCATCGAAATAAAGCGGGTAATCATTTTTTATAATACCTGTGCCGATAATGGCGTAATGCTTTTGCATAATTCCCATATCATAAAAATTAAAGGCATAATTGCGAGGAGTTATAACAACGCCTTCTTCGAAAGTTTTTGTATAATCTAACGTTCTGCCAAAATAAAAATCTTTTGTTTTATAAGTAATTGCTGTACACAAAAAAATCACCCCATATATTTTGGGGTGATTTTTGAAATTTATACTTTTTTCTTTTTGGGTTCACGGTCGCCAAGACCTGAAAGTATGATTGCTATAAGACCTAA
Organism: Acutalibacteraceae bacterium; assembly: GCA_045536525.1. Lineage (GTDB taxonomy): Bacteria > Bacillota > Clostridia > Oscillospirales > Acutalibacteraceae > UBA737. Next base: position 49,127 of record JAZSNT010000043.1, on the reverse strand, counting down.
AACAGCGCCGATTATAAGTTCGAGTGATAAACTTTCCTTACCCATAGCTATTGATGTGATAACCGTAATGGTTGCCGAAAACGGCATCATAACCGCAACAACCGTAACATCTATTTTTTTATAGCCTACGTACGAATTAGCCAAGCAAGAGTAAGGCAAACAAGGCACAACACTGCGGATACAACAGTCAGTATATTCGGCTTTTTCTTTATTAGTATAGACATTAAAATAGGTACAACTACAACCGAAAGGTTTTCCAAAAACGCATAGTGTGACGGTGATTCATAATATGTAAGACCTATTTTTTGAGAAATATCTGCCGCCGCTAAGCAAAGTCCTGTGGGTACTGCGATTTTAAAATACTGTTTGTTCAAAAGATTGAGATGCTTAATCGAAATAAGTATCATTGAAATATCGCAGAAGAAAGTTCCCGTTACGATTCGTATAGTGGGGGAGAAGTAGGTTTGCAAATGAATTGTGATAAGGGGTGATAAGCCCCAAATAAATATTACAAAAATAAGACCGCCGTATGCGCCTGCTTTTGAGCCTATAAGATTTGCCTTAGTCATTATTTTATCCTTCTGTTTACAAATTCCTATAAATTTTCCATTAGAGTATAACTCTATTCTTGACTTTTGTAAAGCGAAACATTATAATAGGGATGTGAAATTTTTTCAATACAGGTGAGTTATGGATACGTTCAAATTAAAAGCGCTTTTACGGGCGGTAGAAACGGGTAGTATGGCAAAGGCGGCAAGGGAATTTTCTTATACTCCGTCGGCTTTGTCGCATAGTATAGATTCGCTTGAAAAAGAACTTTCTGTAAAACTTTTGGAAAGAAGTCCTAACGGCGTAAGTTTAACCGCAGACGGCAAAAAAATGAAGAAAAAAATAAAGGCGGTAATAGATGCAGAAAAGGAACTTTTTGATTTTGCGGAAAATATAGCCCAAAAGGAAAACAAGATTTTGAGAATAGGCGCTTATACCAGTATTTCTGCGTCGTTTTTGCCTGAAATACTTAACGGTTTCAGGGAAAAGTATCCTGATATAGCAATTTCTATAACCTTAGGCAACTATGTATCTGATTGGCTTAAAAACGATATAGCAGACGTTATTCTTGCTGCCGAAATAAAGGATGTCATGTGGCTTCCCGTGATAGAAGATGAATTTATGGCAGTAGTGCCTAAAAATATGTTTAGTGACCGAAAAAGTATAAGTATAGAAGAACTTTATCCTTGTACTTTTATTATGAGTGAAGCAAAACTTGGTGATACTTATTTAGACCTTAAAATGTTCAAAGAAGTGTTACCTTTTGAGGCCGATGGCTATACTTCGGTAATACCGCTTGTGGAAAGAGGTATGGGTATATCGTTTTTGCCGAAGTTAGTGCTTGAAGATGAAGTTAAGGGTGTGAATATTTTAAAAATAAACCCACCGATTTTCCGCACACTTGGCGCTTCTTATAAAAGGGGACTTTCCAAGCAAAGCCCCACTATGTTGTTTATAAATTATTTAAAAAGCAAGGTGTAATTATGAGTAATATCGAAAAAGTTGATAAAAATTTTAGAATTGAAAGCCAACTTAATAAATCGGATATAAAGTATTACAACGTTAAGGAAAAACCTTTTAAAATATACGGTGTTTTTTATGAAGATGGTAAATTCCGTCGTTTGCCCGAAGCTGTTGCCAAAAGTGTTAACGACGGTGTTTATTCTCTTCATACACATACCGCAGGCGGTAGAGTGCGTTTTAAAACCGACAGTCCTTACATTGCTATTAAGGCGGCAATGCCTAATATTGGTAAAATGTCACATTTTGCAGTTTCGGGATCGGCAGGGTTCGACCTTTACGTAAAGAACGAAACAGAAGTTTACGTAAACAGTTTTATACCGGGTTTTTATTTTGAGGACGGTTTTGAAAGCGTTAAAGACTTCCCCAAAAGTGAGATGCGTGAAATCACTATAAACTTTCCTACATACAGCGAAGTAGCAGAACTTTATATAGGTGTTAGTGAAAACGCACAGATTTCAGAGCCCACACCTTATAAATACGATAAGCCGATAGTTTTTTACGGTTCGTCTATTACCCAAGGCGGATGTTGTTCAAGGCCGGGTAATACCTATCAGAGCTTTATTTCTAGAAGATTCGATACTGATTATATAAACCTTGGCTTTTCGGGTAACGCTCGTGGAGAAGATGAGATTGCTGAATATATCAAGAATCTTAATATGTCGGTTTTTGTGTACGATTATGACCATAATGCTCCTACGTTAGAACACCTTAAAAATACCCACAAAAGAATGTATGATATTGTGCGCAAGGCTAATCCTGAATTGCCGATAATTATAATGACCCGTCCCACTTATGCACCTAATAATTCAACGTTTTCGGTGATTAGGGAAACTTATGAAATAGCGAAAGAAAACGGTGATAATGTTTATTATATTGACGGGCCAACACTTATGGCAAAAGCTGAGAATAACGGAACGGTTGACGGTTGCCATCCGAACGATTTAGGCTTCTTTTCTATGGCATCAGCTGTGGGCGACGTATTAAAGGAGATTCTTTAATGAAAAAAGCATATTTATTTGATTTTGACGGAACACTCGTAGATTCTATGCCGACTTATGTTTCTTCCATGCTGCGAATTTTGGATGAAAACAGCATAGAGTACGAAGATTCTATTATTAAAATCATCACTCCGCTCGGTCTTTTGGGTACTGCAGATTACTACAAGCAACTGGGTGTCAAGGGTGAAGTAGAAGATATTATTGAAACAATGAAGCTTTATATGTATGAAGAATATCTTAATAATATCTCTGCAAAAGAAAATGTGGAAAAGGTTATAAAAGAATTAAAACAAAACGGTGTGAAACTAAGTGTGCTGACCGCCAGCCCTCATGCAACGGTGGACCCTTGTCTTAAACGTTTGGGGTTGTTCAGTTTATTTGATAACGTGTGGTCTTGTGACGATTTTGAAACCACCAAAGCCGACCCGCAAATTTATGTGAGGGCGGCTGAAAAAATCGGTGAAAATGTAGAGGACATTTTGTTCCTTGACGATAACTACAATGCAGATAAAACCGCCAAAAAGGCAGGTATGCAGGTTTGCGCAGTTTATGATAAATCTTCGGAAGATTATATAGAAGAAATGAAAGCCATAGCTGATTATTATATTTATAATTTTATAGAACTTTTGGGGATAGTATGGTTTTATGAAACTTAAAACTTTATTAAGAATTATAAAATTTTGTCGAAGCAAATAAAACCAAAGCACGGCACACTTTCAATTGAAGTGTGCCGTGCTTCTCTATTTCTTAGTATTATTGCAACAGTTGTTACTGCATTGTTTGCAATATGGGCATCCAATACATTTTTTACCATATTTTTTAGAACGAACAATAAAGCAAATGATTCCTGTTATAATAGCCAGTAAAATTAAAACAATGATTATATTTTCCATAGCTAGTTACCAGGTTTCGATATTTTTGATTTTTTATTGGTATTTAAAATTATAGATATTACAACGGAAATAATAATAATTACAGCAATTAAACCGCTAATAGCAGCTGAAACATTAAGTGGTTCGCCAACGATTATTGTGCCGATAGTATAAACAAGATATGCTATAGTATATCCTACTGCAAGTTGGAGACCAATACCGCCCCAAAGCCATTTTGCACTCTTCATTTCGGCGTTCATAGCGCCGATAGCGGCAAAGCAAGGGGGAGTGTAAAGATTGAACATAAGGTATGCAAGAGCGGCAACTTTTGTAATTGCCATAATGCCTGCAACTTCTGTACCTGCACCTTCCATAAGGGATAGTTCTTCAGTATCAATCAAATTTTCAAGACCCACAAAGCAAACAGCAAGAGTACCAACAACGTTTTCTTTTGCGATAAAGCCTGTAATAGCGGCGGCGGCTAACTGCCAGGAAAGAACGCCCACAATTGGAACGAGTAAATAAGCAAATGGGGAAGCAATGGAAGCGAGTATTGATTCGTTTGCACTTTCTGCAACGCTAAAAGACCAAGTGAATGTTTGCATCAATTGTACTGTCATATTGCAAATAAGGATGATGGTTGCGGCTTTTACAATGTAAGCCCAACCGCGACTGCACATAGACTTGAAAGCACCCCAGAAAGACGGAACCTTATATTCGGGAAGTTCTATTATAAAGAATGATTTTCTTGCTTTATAGCCTGTGATAAGATTTATAAGTAAAGCACCAAGGAAGATAAGGGCTATACCTGCAAAATACATAAGCGCACTAACCCACCAAGCATTTTCGAAAAATGCACCTGCAAACAGGGAAATAACAGGAATTTTAGCACCACAGGGCATAAACGGGGTGAGCATTGCGGTTGCTCTGCGTTCACGCTCGTTGCGGATAGTACGACTTGCCATAATACCCGGAACAGCACAACCAACAGTAATAACGAAAGGAATAACAGACTTGCCTGAAAGACCGACTCTTTTGAAAATCGGGTCAAGAACAACTGCCGCACGCGACATATATCCGCAGTCTTCCAAAAGTGCTATTAGGAAGTACATAACCATAACTAGTGGTAAGAAACCAACCACAGCGACTACACCACCAATTATACCATCAACCAGTATTGCTGAAAGAAGCGGATTTGCGTTTTTAAAAAGAACGCCTACAAATTCTTGAAAGGTTTCGAGAAGCGGTACAAGACCGGGAATAAATTTACCACCCACTTCAACACCTTCGGCAATCCATGTGCCTAAAGTACTTTGCGATATGTAAAACACAAGGAACATAACAACAGCAAAAATTGGAAGCCCTAGCCATTTATTTGTGAGAATATTATCAATTTTATCGCCTGTATTTCTATCTTTTGTCAAAATTTTACGGGTTTCAACTGTTTCGACAATTGTATTTACGAACTCAAAACGCTTACGGTCAGCGATTTCAACCTGTGCTTTATCGGTTAGGTCAATATCTTCTTGTATGTAAGGTGCAGTTTGCTTTTTATCTGCTTGTGCAACTGCTTTTTCAACCAAGGTTTTTAATCCGTCGGCTGAAGTGGAAACAGTTTTTACAACAGGACAACCGAGTTTTTCTGATAAGGCATCAGCATCAATTTTATTACCTTTCTTTTTGCCGATATCGCTCTTATTAAGGGCTACAACAACAGGTATACCGAGTTCTAACAGTTGAGTTGTAAAGAAAAGACTGCGGCTTAAATTATCCGCATCTACGATATTGATAATAACATCGGGATTTTCGTTCTTCACATAAGAACTTGTTATGCTTTCTTCACTGGTGAAAGGGGACATTGAATAAGCACCTGGAAGGTCAACCGCGGTAATCTGTTCACCGCTTAAATATGCCTTTTTAAGAGGGTGCTCTTTTTTGTCTACTGTAACACCGGCCCAGTTACCAACCTTTTCATTACGACCGGTCAGAGCGTTGTACATTGTGGTTTTACCTGAGTTCGGGTTGCCTGTCAAAGCAATTCTCATTATGTTTCCTCCTGAATTTGACTCCATATTTGCCCATACGGATAAGTTATTAAATATCGGTTAGCGTCGGCTAACTGATTGTTTAAAAAAATAAGCCGTGGCTTATTTTTAAAATTAAACGATAATGGCTTCGGCCAATTGTTTATCAATATTATAGCGAGCATCTTTAATAGAAACGGTACAACCGCTCTTACGGTGTGCTATAACGGCAATAGTTTCTCCACTGTAGCAACCGAGTGAAAATAAAAAAGCGTTTAGTTCTTCATCATTAGTCTTGATTTCGCGTATGATATATTCAGTTCCTTCTTGTGCTTCTCTTAAATTCATAACATACTCCGATTGAAACAAAATTAAACTAGTTAGCGACGGCTAACTGTGTAGTATTATACATTATACCGCTCCAAATGTCAATGGTCTTTTTGCTAAATTTTACATTATTGTAAACAATTACAATATGGTTAGCATCCGCTAACCATTTAAACCGACAAGTTGCACAAAATAGAAGTTTGGTTTCACTTGTAAAATTATTTTTGTTGTGTTATAATATATTTATAGTATTTTAAGGTGGTTTTTTTATGACACTTAAAGAATCGGGACAAATGTATTTAGAAGCGATATATGTGCTGCTTCAAAAAAATGAGAAGATTCGTTCTATTGATGTTGGCGCATATTTAGGATATAGTAAACCATCGGTAAGCCGTGCTATTGGTATTTTGAAAAAAGGCGGATATATTACGGTTGATGAATGGGGTTATATTACGCTTGAAAGCATGGGTAAAGAGTTGGCGGAACAAATGTATGAACGCCATACCGTGATTTCAAATATGCTTATTGCACTAGGTGTAGATATAGAAACCGCAACCGAAGATGCCTGTCGTATAGAGCATGTAATAAGTGATAAATCTTTCGATGCGGTTAAAAAACATTATTATGATTATAACAAGTAATTTAAAAGGTCTGACCGTATTGGTCAGACCTTAATTTTGTGCGGAAGTTTGTTTTTATTTTCCTATTTTATTTAATTTTTTAAGTGGCAAACGCAAAAGCGACATAACGATTATTGCAATTACGGTGTTGGGAAGCATATAAAGACCGTTGTAAACAATTGAATAAATAACAGGGTTTGCGATTGTCATACCTGCAATTTCGGTAGGGGAAACGATGATATAAAGGGTAACACCGCTTATAAAGTGTATTATAAATCTTACAAAACAACCAACAAAGGTTGAAAGTTCGATAGCCCAATTTTTCTGCTTGAAAATACCTGCAACACCAACTGCGGCATACGCCAAAACATAGTCAAGCAAAATTGACGGAAGACCCCAACTAATACCACCGCCTATAAGACATTTTAAAAAGCCAAATACGGCACCCGATGCAATACCGTATATTGCACCATTTCGGTATGCCAATATAAATAGCGGTATCATTACAAGGTCAATATCACCGCCAAAGGCAGGGCCCGGAATTTCAATTGGCATAAGTGCCAACGATAGTGCTATTAAAATAGCACATTCTGTTATTTTGTAAAGATGTTTGTTTTTCATTTTTTTACTCCTTTTTGTATTTCCGCACATTTGCAATTACCTTGAGTTTTAAGATTAAGGCTTTATGGAAATACAAAATAAAAAATGCCACAGGCAATGTACCTGTGGCAATACAAACGCTGTATTTCCCTACGGCGGCATTATCCGCATCAGGTTATCGGTCGAAGTCATAGTAAAACGGACTTCCTCTCAGCCTGAGTTTCATCAAGCTCCCTAATTGCAAGTGTAATTATAACACTTGCAATTTTAGTTGTCAAGCGTTTTCCAAAATTCTTTTTTATTGACCGTGTCAACAATTTCACGCAACGGTAAGTCTTTCGTGCCTGTAACAAGACGCAGGATTTCTTCCTGACCTTCGGTTGTATATACGGGACCTGTAATACGGCGGAATTTATCGGTAAGCCAATCTATACCGATGTTTTCTTTGGCTTCGCCACGTGGCTCACAAAGGTCGGAAATATATGTTTTACCATCATAGGTTAAAATTTCTGCTTTGCAAAAACGACGGGCAGGGAACTGTTTGTCGAGTTCGGGGTCGGTAACAAAAGAAAGTTTATCCATCATTTCTACAACCTTGGGGTCGCCGAGCGCTTCTTTTCTCACCTGCGCAAAGCCAAAGTCTTTATAAATAAGTGCCGCTGCAACGGGGTATGCGATATTATATTGCGCTTCGTCTACCGCTTTCGGTACAATCTTTGAAAGTAAGGTTGCGCGATGGAACGTGTGTATTGTGACTTTCTTTATGTCTTTGTACGTAATGCCGTGTTTGTTTAAAAGTTCAATACAAGCATCAATAGCGGGGTGTGCCCAACGGCAACAGGTATAAGGCTTGAAATAAAGGTCCATAACTTGCCATTTTTCGCCCAAATCGTCAAGATAGTGGTTGTATTCATCGGCTTCTAAAAGGTTTTTGTTACCTTCAAAACGGCAAATAGTTTCGGCAATAGCCAAAGCGCCGACCATAACACCAAAGGGAACGCCGTCTTTATTCATTGACGGATATTCAACACTGCGGATACCCGGAACAAGCGGGGCATTGAAATCGGCAACAGATAGTACGTTGTTTAATTGTTCACGGCTAAAACCGTAAATTCTGCCTACACCTGCCGCAACACCAACAGCGCCGAAAGTTCCGCTTGAATGAGCATAGTTGTAATAATCCATCATAGCCGCACCGCTGCGTATAGTAGTTTCATAAGCTACCAAAAGTGCTGTTAAAAATTGGTTGAGTGTAATATCTTTTTCATACCCTGCGGCGAGAAGACCTCCTATAAAGGAAGTGCCTGGGTGGGCGCGGGTGATATTATGACCATCATCAATATCGTATGCGTTGGAACTGTGACCCATAGCAGCAGAAGCCCCCATAAATCCAAACTTTTTATCGCTTCCGATAACGGGAATATCGCCCTTGCCGTAAAGTGTTTCAGCTAGGCAGAGCCCTACCGTAAACTGTTCACTTTTGCTACCAATGATAAGTGCGCCCAAAAGGTCGACAAAGCAACCTTTCAGGCGTTCTTTTACGTTATCGGGCAAATCTTCCCATTTAGTATTTAGTATGAAATCTTCTAGTTTATAAGTTGTTTCGAATCTCATAATTCTATGCTTTTATAGAAATTATCGCTCTTGGTTGTGGTAGCAGGGGGAGCGAAATCAAGTTTGCGGTCTTTGATGCCCAAAATATCTTCGGGTTTAACCCAAGGTTTGCCTTGGATACCGCTTGTTTCTTCGTGTGTTAAATAGCCTTTGTAAGCGGTAAGGCTACGACGGATAAAGCCGTCACGCACGCAAGCTTCTGCAAGACCGTTATTGAGAATATTAAGAAGCATAGGTAAGGTTTCACTTGCCAATGCTACGGTAGTAGAGTGAGCAACTGCGCCGGGGATATTACTTACACAGTAGTGAACAACGCCGTTTACAACGTAATGGGGATTGTCGTGATGTGTTTCGTGGCTGGATTCGATAGCGCCGGGGTCGTCGTTAGAAATATCAACCAAAACGCTGCCCGGTTCCATAGTTTTAAGCATTTCTTTATCAATAAGGAAATCTTTACGTTGCTTAGGCCATTTTACGCAGTTAATAACCATATCGGTTTGCGGAAGCACTGAAGCGATGGTTTCCTTTGTGCAGTACATAGTATTGATGTGGTTGTCGTACTTGTCTGCAAGGCTTTTCAAAACACCAATGTTGATATCCATAACAGTAACGTTAGCGCCAAGTGCATAAAGAATAGAAAGTGCACCCTGACCTACGATACCGCCGCCGAGAATAAGAACGTTCATACCGGGAGCGCCTGCAAAACCGCCTACGAATTTACCTTTACCGCCATTGATGGTAAGCATAGATTCAAGACCGAACAAAGCACCCTGTTTACCTGCTGCTTCACAGTTAGGTGAGCCATAACGGTGGCTGTCTTCTGCTGTGATAGCAATACACTTAGATTTAAGAATAGCATCTACTTCTTCGGGATGACCTGCGGGATGGATACAGCAGTAAAGCATTTGGTTTTCACGAAGATATTTGTATTCGGATTCTTCGATTTCTTTAACCTTTGCAACAAAGTCGCATTTTTCCCAAACTTCTGCGGCGGTGTCTACAACGGTAGCCCCTGCCTTTTCGTAAGCTTTGTTTGAGAAACCTGAGCCCGAGCCGCAATCTTTCTGAGCTAAAACAGTGTGACCTGCGGCTACGATGGAAGAAACTTCCATAGGGGTACAGATAACACGGTTTTCACCAATTTTAATGTCTTTTAAAATACCAAAAATCATAAATAAACCTCCATGGTTTATATTCACAGTTATAATTATATCACATAGAAAAGCGTTGTAAAGTAAATTTTTGGCACAAAAACGCAAATTTAATGCCATTTTTTGTCCTTCGTTATTATTTGAAGAAAAAACGCCAAAATTCTTGGCGTTTTTGGTTTAATTAAGTACTTTACTGCAAATGTACAAGAAACAGATTATTGCTAAGGTAAGGCAAATATATAAGGCGGTTTTTATATGCCATTTTTGTTTGTCAATAAATCGACATATAATTACAGGTAAAATTAAAGCCAGTACCGAAATCACAAGACTAAGACCAAGGTTTCCACCAGTATAATAGGCGGAAGAGCGCATTTTATCAAAAGAAAAACCTGGCTCGTTTAGCCAACCGAGTTTTATAAGAGCGCCAAGACCGAAAGAACACAGTACAAAGAAAAGTTGATGGTAATACATTACGTATTTTGTACTTCTACCGAAAACTGCAAGTGATTTACTGTTTTTAAGGTGGGGCGCCAGAGAATAACTTATACCAAGAAAGAATAGTGTAGCAATTATGGGAGTGATAATTGCTACCCAAAAACCGTTTGGTACTGTGATGGGAGTAAAACGCATATCACGAACGTTTATGGTGATTTTATAATTTGTTAGCGCTAAAACTGTTGCAATAGATATAAATATGATAATCGAAAGTTTATAATTTATAAATTTTTCAAGTGAATTTTCAATGTACTTTTTGTAGCATATACCAAGCCAAAAGAAAAACATTAAAAATCCCAGGCGCAGTAAAGCGTTAAGATATTCGTCCCGTGTGCCTTGGTGGTCGTAATATGACTTGTAACAACAAAAAATTGCAACAGTAAGGGTTAAAACGAGAAATAAAACATCACATTTGGAACGTGTTATGCGGTCCATAATACAAGCAAGTATTTCTATTATAACAAGACAAAAAATAAACCAAAGCGATACGTTTATATGAAACTGATATCCTGTTGTAAACGGTGTTATAAACAATGATTTCAACGTGATAGGTTGTCCGTAGTTGGCAAGAGAGAAGATTTTTATGCAAAGAGAAAAAATACCGCAAACCAAGTTTACTATAAAAGCAGGTAAAAGGTGGCTTTTAAGCTTTTTTAATATATTGACCACACGGGGTTTGACGATTGAAAAAATAACCTGAGATAAATATAAAAAACGGCATGTGCCACGAATAGTAGGGGAAAGCCAAATTCAAGGGATTTGGCAGGTCTTCTCCGCCTATATCTGCGTGGCCGAATACCACGGCAATTATACCTATGGTTTGTATAATAAGCATAGCGGTATTTATTTGAGTGGGCTTTTTATCAATAGCAAGAGTGTTTTTCATTTAATCACCAAATTTTAAATACCGATTGGCTTGTCGGCGTGAAGTTCTTCTTTGTAAATAATTTCATCTTTTAGTTTCAGGGCTTCACACAGGTGCTTTAAAACTGCATTTGTGAAAGCCTCTGTGCCGATGGTAGTGTAGTAATGTGTCGGGTCTGAATGTGCTTCTTCGGGTAAAGAATCAGAAACGGCATATAGGTCATTAACGGCGAAACCGTATTTTTTGATAATTTCTACGGCTACTTTATTATATTCCATTATATCTTGGTTAAAGTGCTTTACTTCCTTTGCTATTTTTTCAGACTGCACTTTTGTGGAAGTTGCGAAAATAACATTTGCATTAGGAAAGAGTAATTTTATGCGTTTGCAAATGCGTTCTATGTAAAAGGCATAAATCTCAATCGGTACGTGGGGTCCGTCTTTAAAAAGTCTAAGGCAATCCCAAAGACCTGCGTTCCAATGTACAACGTCGGCTTCACCGTCTTTTATAAGTGCCTTATAATCGTATAAGTAACGTAAAAGATAACTGGCAAAGCGGCTGTTATCGGAAGAAAAATATACGTTTGCCTTGCCTTGCAAAGTTTTTCTGACCGCTTTGTCGTAACCCATACGAATGGAGTCATCAATGAGTAAAATGTTTTTCATAAACCCACCTCCTTTTTTAGAAAGTATAGCATAAATGAATATGTAAATCAAGGGTATAAGAGGTACTAAAAAAGCCGTTATAATATGAATATTGAATGGTATTTTTAAAAATGAAAAAAATTTCGTTAAATTTAAAAAAATTGCTTGACAAAAGGGAGTGATTGTGGTATATTATTTAGGCGCTTGAAAAATGCTGGTGTAGCTCAGTTGGTAGAGCAGCTGATTTGTAATCAGCAGGTCGGGGGTTCGAGTCCGTCCACCAGCTCCAGTATTTTATGAGTCTTTAATCGGACTCGAAGCCTGAGAGGGTGAGCGGTGTGAAGAAAACATCACGGTGTGATGTTTTTAACCGCGAAGTGCGAACAATTCTTTGTGAGCACGGCAAACTTTTAACAAAAGGTTGCGTCCGTCCACCAGCTCCAGACTTTTTTAAGCGGTACATTTGAATATGGGAGTGTTCCCGAGTGGCCAAAGGGGGCAGACTGTAAATCTGTTGTCTTCGACTTCGGTGGTTCGAATCCACCCGCTCCCACCAAAAAATCCAAGTCTTCGGACTTGGATTTTTTTATCCATTGCGAAAGCAATGGCATATCATCAACACGGCGTTGCCGTGTTGTATCTCATCAGTCCGTAAGGACTGTATATCATCACGCTTTAGCGTGTATCAAAAACCTTTCGCAATGATGATATACAAGACTTCGTCTTGATGATATGCAATTCCTTGCGGAATTGATGATATACACGCCTTTGGCGTGATTTAATCGATGTCGGCTTTGCCGACAAATTATAAAATATGTAGTTGTTTAAACACATAGGTTGAAAATTCAAATTACTTCGAATTTGTACACCCCACCAAAAAATCGACAAGTCAAAACTAGTCGATTTTTTATTTATTACTCTAAATTTTCACCCATTTTAACGGGGATTTCGATATTGTTATTGGTGGCTTCGAAAAATCGGTTATTGATTTTTACTTTATTTTTTTCTAAAAGTATGATTATTGTACTGCCGCCGTAAAGGAACATGCCCTTCTCTTCGCCACGTGTAATGCTTCCTTTGCTGTGGTGATTTTTAATTTTACCGACAAGCATAGCGCCAACTTCCATCTGTAAAACCGAACCGAAATTTTCGGTATCAATAACGGTATATTCACGGCAGTTTTCCGTAAATATAGGGGAAGAGCATAGCGCTATCGGGCGGACGGTGTGGAGTTTACCTTTTATAAACACATTTTTGCCCTTGATACCGCTTACGGGGTAGCAATAACGGTGATAATGGTCAACACAAAGTCTGAACACAAGGCATATACCGTTTTGATATTTTTGCGCTAATTCATCATTTTTTAATAAAGAAGAAATTGTATACTTACTTTGTTTTACGGGGAGAACGGTATCTTCTTTGATGTGATACGCACTCAAAAGACCGTCGCAAGGGGAAAAGAACACCTTTTCATCTTGTGGGAATGGGCGGTGACCGTCTTTGATTTTTCTGCAAAAACAATCGTTGAAACACTTGAAATTATCCGATTCGAAAATGGTAAGGTCAATACCGTTGTTTTTAACAAATTTTTTAATGAGCGGCTTTGAAAAACGAGATTCCAAAAAAACACCGCACAATTTTGAAATCCAACGGGCAATAAGCAGTTTTAAAATCAATCTGCCGACGGCGGTGTTATATAAGAAACGCAGCATGCCGCTTTCTTTTGTGGGGTCAGACATATTAACTCCTTATTCTTAAAAAGTAGAATAGTATGAGTAAAGCAAATTCCAACACACCGATGCCTACCATTATAAGAACACCGCGAAGACCAGGTTTTGGAATGGTGAATTTTGCAAGGAACAAAAAGCCTGTAATTAGAATAACAGGGAAATAGAAGATAGAAATATCAATAGGAAGAATGTAACGTAAAAGCATAACAATAGGGAAGATAAGAGCCGCAGAAGTAACAGGAAGACCTGTGAATTGACGTCTTTTACCGCCTTCTTTGCTTTGACGTTCTTCTTCGGTTACGTTAAAGTAAGCCAAACGAATAAGAGCTGCCAAGATGTAAAGAACCAAAACTGCAAAAAGTGCAAAACGTGCTATCAAAAGTGGAATGTTATCCTTGTCTGAACCAAATATATAGGTTAAAAGCTCTGAATTATTAACAAGCGACATACCGATACAAGCAGGTAGTACACCAAAAGCGATGAGGTCTGACAAAGAGTCGATTTGGATACCGAAGTTTTGTTCGATTTTACTACGGTTTTTCTTTGTACGGGCTACGATACCGTCAAATGAATCGCACAAGCCACAGAATAACAAGAAGAACGTACCTAAATAGGGGTGTCCGCTGCCGCTTAACGTTACAAATATACCTGTACCTGCCGAAAGTAACGACAAATATGTTAAAATAACCGTATAATCGTAAAAACCTAACATTTTATTTTCTCCTCTTTTTTATTATGCAGTATTGAATAAGAGTTGAAATGCCGCATATAATTACGCAACTGTAAAATGAAAAAGAACGACTTAAAAGTTCAAGATTGGTTGCCATTTCATCGGTCAGTCCCAAGCTTGAAAAACCGTCTAACATCATTGCGTCTGAAACACCCATAGCACCTGGAATGGGGATAATATTAGCCCCTAAGGTTACGTAACCTTGCATAAACCAGTAACAAAGTGAATCAAGTAAATCTGCACCGGAATGAGCTATGTAAATAAACATTGTAATCGCAAGTTGGGATGCACGTTGCAGAAAATTGAATACGAAGCACAGGAACATTGATTTTCTGTGTCCTACAATGAGGTCGCAATGCTTGCGGTAGTTTTTCATATACGCGTTAAGCTTTATCATTTTTTCTTCTTTGTTGCGGAAAATTTTAATTTTGCAAAGCAGTCTTATAAAGAAACTGTATATACGGTGCAGGAGTTTTTCGCATTTTAGCAGCATATAGAAGAAAATCAAAAGACCTGCGTGAATTAAGAATCCTATTATTATTAAAATTTTTGAAGGAATACTGAACTGCATAAATAAATCGAAACGGAATATAAGACAAAGTATTCCGATTACGATAATTGCGAGGGTGTACATAGCGACGTTTGCTATAAGAATTGCGGTGGCTTTCATACCTTCAATGCCGTCTTTCATCATAAAGTAGGCACTTGCAGGTTGACCGCCTGTGGCAGATGGGGTTATAGCGGAGAAATAAATATCCGACGCCGAGTAAACGTAACCTTTCCACAAACCTTGTCGGTAGCCGAGCGCTCTACATAAAGATAGCAAAGCCAATGCTTCAAAAATAATGAAACCGAGCATACAGCTGAAAGCGGTTAATAAATAACCGTAATTTGCTTCTTTGATAAATCCTGCAAAATCCGAAAGCGAAAAATCGCCGCTTTGCATAACCACTGCATATACGGTTACAGCTGCTATCATGATAAAAAGACTTATAAAAAGCCATTGTTTTCTGTCGTTAAGCGGTGAAGATTCTTTTGGGATTTTCACGCCTTTCTTTTTGTCTTTCAATTGCAACACCTATTACCTTTGCTTTAATTTATCCAAAAATTTAGTGTTTAATTTTTCCATTAAGCGATATCCATGGGCGTACTTACTTATAAGTAAACCAAATTCGCAAACCAAAATACCGGCAGGAACATCAACAATAAAATGTTGTTTTATAAAAAGTGTAGAAGCAAAAACCAAAAGAGTAAATACACCTTGGAAGGTGATATAATAATAGTTTTTGCGTTTTAGCATCATAGCGCCACGGAAACACAACCAACTTTCCAAACAATGAATGGAAGGGAACAGGTTGTACGGACGGTCAGCACTATGTATAAAACGTGTACCCCACTCAAAGAAACCGTTACCCTGTACTTCAGGGATGGTTATAACAGTAGGTAAAGCGATAAAAAACACAAGGCAGGTTAGTTTAGCAGTAATACCTGCCGTGGTTATTTTGTAGCAGGTAAGAGGGTTATCTCTGCAATGGAGAATATAACTTGCAACCCATTGTACAAAGGCTAAAACATAAATCAGCACGAAGAATGGTACGGTAGGGATTTTACTGTCAAGTTGTAAAGATAAATCGTAACGTTTTATACCGTCAGGCAGTAGAAATAAAGTCAAGTAATATACTATAAAATTAGAACTGAGTACCAAAATAAGAGGTAGACGTGTGAATTTTGGTACTATATTGTCCAATAATTTTTTCACTTAAAACACTCCAATAGTAAATGTGTAGAACCCTAAAAAGAATAGTACACACATTATACTATATAAGTATACTATATTTTTAGTCAAAACGCAATAGTTTATCGATATTTATATAATATATTTTTGTAGGTTTACAATAGATATGTTACAGTAAGCAATAAAAAAAGAAGTGACGAATGGAAAATCCTGTGTTACAGTTAAGTTGCTCAGACAAAACGTACAGGAGGATAAACCATTCGCCTTGAAAACTGTAACACAAACTATGCTATATCGTCAAGCCTTAATTAAATATTCTTTAAAATATGTTGTAACAAAAGCCGCGATTAGATATAAAACTAATCGCCAATATGTCTACCGTTGGCAAAAAAGATATGACGGAACCTTGCAATCATTAGCAGATAAGTCACACCGACCACATCATCATCCAAACGAGCATACACCCGAAGAATTAAAGCTAATAGCGGATATGCGTAAAAGAAACACAAATGCAGGATTAGTTGTGTTTTGGGTAAAACTTCGTCAAAGAGGATATACACGCTCTGTAACAGGATTATACCGTCTTTTACGCAGACAAGGACAAATGGCAGTTAAACCACCAAATCCAAAGTATATACCTAAACCATACGAGCAGATGCAATATCTGGGACAAAGAGTGCAAATAGATGTTAAGTTTGTACCCGAAGCATGTATTGTCGGTGAAGCAAAAGGACAAAAGTTTTACCAATATACCGCTATTGATGAATATTCAAGATTTCGTTATTTAGAGGCTTTTGAGGAGCATAGCACATATTCATCAACACAGTTCTTAAAGCATTTAATAGAGAAATTTCCGTTTAAGATAGAGTGTGTTCAAACAGATAACGGTATGGAGTTTACAAAACAATTAAGTAATACCCAAAAACCAACGCCCACACTGTTCGAGCGTACGCTCGAACAGTGTGGCATAAGGCATAAACTTATTGCTCCATATACACCCAGGCACAACGGAAAAGTCGAGCGTTCTCACCGCAAAGATAATGAATACTTTTACGCAACTCATACTTTTTACTCTTTTGATGACTTTAAAAAGCAACTTTCTGTTCACAACAGAAGATATAATAATTTTCCTATGCGTCCACTCAATTGGAAATCTCCTGCTGATTATTTGAAGGCTTTTTTTATTAACGGCGAAGTTTTCTGATTTTGTAACACATCATTGACAAACTTACACATTATTTTACCCGAAAATTTTCCGCCGAACGTAAAATTTGATAAATGCCCCCCGATTATACGGTTTTGACATAAAAATTAAGGGATGTGCAGAAAACTCTACACATCCCATTACTGTCACAAAGACCTTTTACCCATTCTGTTTTTTAATTTTTTCTAACACTTGTTTGCCTGCGGCGAAAGCGCTTTCGGCTTTTTCTACACCTTCAAACTGTGTTCCCTCTATTATTCTAAGCCCTATCTTTAAATCATCAGGCAAATTCACACCTACCACTTCGGTAGCTTTATAAAAATCTTCTGCAAGCGGTGTAGGTTCTTCCACGAAAATCGAATAATCAAGCGCATCATCGAAATATTTTATTGCCTTTTGGTCTACAATATACAACACTACCGAATGCTCAGCCACCATTATTGATTGTATCTTAGAAAAAGTCAAGGTGCGTGAAGCGTCTTTATTACTATCTTTTACACTGCAATTTTTCACCTGAACTTTTACTTCTCCGTCACCGTTAGCATCGGCAGCAAAGGCTTTGAAATATTCTTCAATTTTATTTATCTGCACGTCAACGGCGGGTGAATAAGCAAAATACATCACTTCAAAATCATAATTTTCCCTATCGGCGCATTGTGTTATGCCTACTGCTAAAAGTATCACAATAAAAACCGTAAGCAAAGTATGTATTTTATAATGAAACCAAAAATTAGCCGCTTTTTCACCAAAAGTTTTAGAGACTACTGCCACCTCGCTCGGTTTGGCTTCGGGTTTCAAATCACCTTGTTGCATTCTTTTAAGTTTTAAAAATTCTTCTCTGGCTTTTCGTTGTTCCTCAATAATATCGTTACGCTTATCCGCCAATTTATCACACATCCTTTACTCATAAATTTTATCATACCCTCTTTCTTTTTTCAACCGATTTTATAAATTTTACTTTTTATTCATTTTTTAGGGCATAATAAACAAAACAAAAAAGGAAAATATTTATGAAATCAAAATTGAAATCGGGTTCTGTAATGGCGCTTTTAGGGGTATGTATTGGTCTTATAAACGGTATTTTAGGTGCGGGCGGCGGTGTGATTGCAGTACCTATGCTTAAAAAAATAGGATTTACCCAAAAGCAAAGCCACACAAACGCTATTGCTATAATTTTACCCATAACAATAGTGTCTGCAATAGTTTATCTTTTAAAAGGTTTAGTGACGTTCAGCGATGCCGTAATCTATATGCCCACAGGACTTTTAGGCGCTGTAGAAGGCACTTATTTACTCAAAAAAATATCGTCAAAATGGCTTAAAAATATTTTTGCACTTCTCATGATTTATGCAGGCGTACGCCTGTTATTACGATGAACTTCCCCGCCCTTTTAGCAGGGCTTTTATCAGGAATTTTAGGCAGTATGGGACTTGGTGGCGGCGGTATACTTATAATTTACCTTTCGCTTTTCACTGACGTAAAACCACTCACCGCCCAAGGCGCAAATTTGCTGTTTTTTATACCCATAGGTATTTTGTCGCTTATAATTTATTCTATCAAAAAGCAAATAAAATGGAAAATCACCATAAAAATTGCAATTTTCGGAATTTTAGGGGCTATAACAGGTATTTTTATAGCTGACTATATAGGCGGTGATATAACTCAAAAGATATTCGGCGGTTTTCTTTGCATAATGGGAATCACAGAATTTCTGAAAAAAGAAAAGTGATAAAAAATATGCGGAAATGCACTTTTACAGATTTAGGCCGTAGACAAAGTTGATTTTCTGAACGGGAGAAAATTTGCTATTTTATTTTTCAAATTAAAATAGATAAAATTTAATAAAACAAAAAATAAATCTGGTAAAAAGTCAGTATATTCCAGTCTTCTATCCAATATTTTTGCTGACTTTTTATTGTTGGCGCACGTTTTAACATGGGTAGCATCCTCAAATTCCTCTTTGCTACTTAACTTATACCATTTTCTATCTTTTTTTCATCTTTTTTTAAAAAACAAAGCCCCTTTCGGGACTTTGTCTACAGTATGAAACTCATTTTATAAGGGATGGCTGAATTTAATTTTTTAATTATAAAATGTACCGACATACCGTTTTTGGTTTTGATTTCAACTTCGCCATTTATAAGCGGTAAGAAATATTGGATAGCCTTATTTGTGATATTTTTGCCGTCGGGAGTTATCCAGTCTTTCGGAAAAGTTTTTTCGGCATTGGCAACAAGTTTAGCATTGGTCATACGATTTGAATTTTATACGGATTATTGGAAACACGCTGGAATGTCATCATTTTGCCTGTTTCACCAGCAAGATTTTGTCTATAAGTGTGGCTTCTTCAATATCGGTTAAGGATGCCAAATGTGACGAGCAACGTTGCATAACGTTTAGTTCAATCAAACGTACCTTTCAGCCGATTTTTTTCGTAATAAGGTTTTCAAGTGATTTGCCGATACCCGAAAGATATTCGTAACCGAAGTTATCAACCTTACCTGAGCTGTAGCTAAGAGTCCGCTTGCGGTTGGCAGATTATTCGGTGGACTTTCAGTATAACCAGTAACAGCGACTTATAGCCGCACAGCAAATTACCGGCTTGGCCGATAGTTATGATTTAATGAATTTCATAATATCCGTAAAGATAATTTTTGGTATCTTTGGCTACCATATTTTCTTTTTTGAACCAAACTGCCATTTTACTGTCATTGGTATTTTCATTTACTCTATTGTTGCGTTTGTAATAGGGGATAAGCAAAATTTCCGTGCCGTCTTGTGCTGTTGCATTTAGCGTGTCGCTTGAAACTGCAAGGTTCGTATTTTCTGCTAACGTAAAATCTACCTTTCCGTTATTGTCGGCGCCCTCGGCACAGTATAAATACGGGCCTTTCATTATGCATACTTTTCCGCGATCGGCTTCTACTTGTGGGTTGGCATAAATTTCGCAAAGTTTTTCTTGGTAGTTTACCGTAATTTCATTGATACCGTTATTAAGGTATATATCGGCATATCCGTTTTGTATGTCAAGGTTTGCTTTTTCGCCGTTTATACTTAAATTGAAGTTTTGTGCGTATGCAGGTATTCTGAAACTTGCTTTTAAGCCCTCATTTAAAACGGTTATTTTAAAATGTTTTTCATTTTGTTCAATGATAAAATTATCACTTTCAAATTTGCTGTTTACGTACATATTTGTGCAAATTTCATCTTTTTTATAAGAGTAAATAAAGCTTGGAAGTGAAGAGTATATTTTTGAGAGCATTGGCGGACAACAAGGACAATCGTGCCAAGCCCAACGATTTTTGGTGCCGTCATTTACCAGCGGATTATCGTAATAGAACATTTTAAAATCTTTACCCATAGAGCCTAAAATGTTGTTGTAAAGTGACAATTCGAAAACATCAAAATACTTGGAATTTTTATCTACAAGTGCCATTTCGCTTGCAAAAAATGCGAGAGCGATACCGGCACAGGTTTCAAGGTAAGCGTCATTTTGCAATGAATATACCGCATCAAAACCTTCAATGTCTGCACGTGAACCGACACCGCCGCTTATGTGCATTTTTTTGGTTGTAATATCTTGCCAAATAGTGCTGAGTGCATCGAAATAATCGCTTCTTTCGGATTGGCGGTAATAACTTGCAGCACCTGCGTAGCAAAGTCCGGCACGTACTGCGTGTCCCATAGCCGAACGCATTTCACCAAGTGGTATAGTGTTTTGCCAACGCTCAGGCTCAATTTTAGACATTTCTTTGAAAGTGCGTCTGGATTGGTCGCCGCGTCGGTCGTACCAAAAGCGTACAATTTCCAAAACATCATCTGCTAAGACACCGTTTTCTTTTGCTAGTGCTTCTATTTTTGAGTCATTTGATATCAAGCGGTAAAGTTGCATAAACGCAAGTTCGGAAAGTGAATGGCCGGGTATCACGTGGTGTTTCGGTGCTTCTCCGATATGAGAACAAATGAGTTTTACTGATTTTAAGACGGGTAATAAGAGGGTGAGTTTTTTTGTTGCGATGTAATGTGCAACAGCGGCTTCTATTAAGGTGCCATGATTGTATATGTCGTGTTGTTCGACAATATCACCGCCGTTTTCACCCCAACGCTTGTCGGGATAATCCTGACAAGTGGCGGTACAAAGGAAACCGTCTTCTTGCTGTGCGGTAACTATTATTTCTATAAGTTCGTCAAGCCTTTTGTCGAGCTTTTGGTCGTATTCGGAAGCTAAAAAGTTGGAAGCGCCCGTTATGGTTTCTAATAAAAGACCATCGGAAAAGGGGAATCCCACGTGTTTTGAGCCGTTGTTTTTGGTGGTACTTATAAAGTTTTCTACTGTCTTTGTTTCTTCAAATTTTTGGAAAGCATAAGGGATTGTGATATTTTTGAAATTTGCAGTATAATTTTTCCAAAAGCCTTCTTTTAAAGATACTTTTAAAGGATGTGGTCTGGTGTAAAAATCTTTCATAAATAATTCTCCTTTTTGTTGAAAATTAATCTTTAATATGCTATTATTATAGCATAAATGATTTTTAAGGTAAACCTACATATATTTATAAAAGGTGGAAAAATCTCACTATGTTTTATTTGTGCTTAGATAATAAATGTGTGCCGAAAGTGGCTTCGTCGGGTCGATTTGTTGCGGTCACACCAAATCTTCACCCTAAGCGTAATCTTAAAGATGCGGTGCTGCTTTTTGGATATAAAGGAGAATGCGCCATAGCCCAAGACGGACGAGAATATATTTTAAAAAAAGGGGATTGTATGTTGCTTTTTCCCGAGCATACTCATTACGGAACACAATATTCTACGGTGGGACAGTCGCATTTTTGGTGTCATTTTTATTTACCGCAGGATTTTTGCGTTAAAGAAATATACGACATATTGAAATTTAAAAATAGCGACCTGTGTATTTTACCTGAGTTTGCACATATTAAGGATTATGAAAAAATTTTTATTCTTTTTTCTCAACTGATAGATTCTATGGAAGCTGAAATTAGAAATAATAACGTAATTGAAAGTTTTTTGAAAATAATCCTTTGTAGTATAAGCGACAGTGTATGTGCCGAAAAAGTAAAAGACAAACCAATAGTTTCACAAAAAATCAGGGAAATTATACATTTTAAAGAATTCGATAATATAACAGTAGAAAGTGTTGCAAAAGAACTTAATTATAACCCCAACTATTTATCACGTGTTATTAAAAGTGAAACAGGTCTTACAACGGTGGAGTATATAAATTCACTGCGTATTAAACACGCCAAAAGTTTGCTTATAAACAGTAATATGCGTATTTGTGAAATATCTCAAAAATGTGGTATATCAGACCAAAAATATTTTTTGAAATTATTTAAAAAATATGAGGGTATTACGGCGGGGCAATACAGAACGGCATATTTCAGAAAAAACATAAATTAATAAAAAATAAACCAATTAAGTGTTTGAAAAATCGCAATAGTATGATATAATAATATAGATTGTATTATTTTGGAGAAACATATGTTCGAAAAAACTGTTGATACCGAAAGAATTGAGCAACTTGTAAATTTGTTCGGTAATTTCGATGAAAATATAAAAGAAATTGAAAAGAAGTATTCGGTTGTTATAACCTCACACGGTAGTAGTGTTAAGGTTAAGGGTGAACCTGAAGACGTTATGTCAGCGGTAAAAACAATTGAATGTTTGCTTACTATGATAAACAAAGGTGAGCAAATAGGTAAGCAAAACGTTGATTATGCATCGAGTCTTGTCGCTGACGGCGAAGACAAGCAGATAGACGGTTTATATTCGTCTGATTGTGTGTGTATTACTTCATCGGGTAAACCTGTAAAAGCGAAGACACTCGGTCAGCGTAAATATATTGATGCTATAAAAAATAACACCATAACAATCGGTGTAGGCCCTGCGGGTACAGGTAAAACATATTTGGCTGTGGCACAGGCTGTTGCGGCTTTCAGAGCAAAGGCCGTAAACCGTATTATCTTAACCCGTCCCGCTGTTGAAGCAGGGGAAAGATTAGGTTTTTTACCGGGTGATTTGCAACAAAAGATAGACCCTTATTTACGTCCGCTGTATGATGCATTGTTTGAAATGTTAGGTTCGGAAAATTTTCAAAAGTATGTAGAACGTGGCGATATTGAGGTGGCGCCGCTCGCTTATATGCGTGGCAGAACGCTTGATGACAGTTTTATAATACTTGACGAAGCGCAAAATACCACAAGCGAACAAATGAAGATGTTTTTAACCCGTCTGGGCTTTAATTCAAAAGCGGTTGTTACGGGTGATATTACACAGATAGATTTGCCAGACGGTAAAAAATCGGGACTTAAAGATGCGGTGAGGATTTTAAAGGGCATTGACGATATTGCGATATGCCGTCTTAGTGATAAGGACGTGGTCCGTCACCGTTTGGTACAGGAAATCATTAAGGCATATGAAAGAAACGGAGAGAAAAATGAGCGTAAAGGTTAATATTTCGGTTAAACAAAAAGGTTTTAAATTGCCCACGGGTTGTCGTTTGCTTATAAGAAAGGCTTGTAACGCCACCTTGGTGTACGAAGGGTTTTGTGAGCCTTCGCAAATAGACGTGAGCATTGTAAACGATGAGATTATAAAGGAAATGAACCGTGATTACAGGAATATAGATTCCTCTACCGACGTATTGTCGTTCCCTTTGGGTGAAAATGGTGAGTATGATATAAACCCTGAAAACGGGGCTTATATTTTGGGTGACATTGTTATTTCATTTGAACACGCAGAAGCACAGGCTAATTTATACGGTCATTCTTTTGAGCGTGAACTTGCTTTTTTAACTGTTCATTCTATGCTTCATTTATTGGGTTATGACCATGTGAACGGTGGCATGGAACAGGCTATTATGAGAGAAAAGGAAGAAGCTATACTTGATATGTTAGGTTTAGCTGTGAATAAGGTGTAAACTATGAAACAAACATCTGCATTTATTACGATTATCGGAAGACCAAACGTTGGTAAATCTTCGCTTATGAATAAAATACTTGGTCAAAAAGTGGCTATTGTATCAAATAAGCCACAGACTACCCGTACAAAAATTATGGGCATTAAAACTGAGGGTGAAAATCAACTTGTTTTTATAGATACTCCAGGTTTTCACAGGGCAAGAAACCAACTTGACAAGAATATGAATAAAGCCGTGAGCGACGGGATGAGTGACGTTGATGCAGCGGTTTTGGTGGTAGAAGCCAATCCTAAATTTAATTTTGACAGTGATAATTTACCGCCCGCCGAAGTTGAACTGATAGCAGAACTCAAAAAACGCAAACTAAAAGCAGTTCTTGTAATAAACAAAATAGATTTACTTGAAAAAAAGGAAGAACTTTTAACGCTTATTACTGCATACACAAAAGCATTTTCCTTTGAAACGGTAATTCCGCTTTCGGCTAAAACAGGCGACGGTGTAGATATTTTGCTTTCCGAACTTAGAAAGTTTTCAAAGCCTTCGGTACACTATTTTCCCGACGACGACGTTACCGACCAACCTGAAAAGGTAATGGTTGCCGAAATGATACGTGAAAAATTACTCCGTACACTTGATAAAGAAGTACCTCACGGTATTGCTGTTGATTTAGAACGCTTTTTTGAGCGTGATACAGTGCAGGGTGAACCTATTGTAGAAGTAGAAGCCACAATTATTTGTGAAAAAGACTCGCACAAAGGTATAATTATCGGTAAAAACGGTGCGATGTTAAAACGCATCGGCACAATGGCGCGGTGCGATATCGAAAACTTTTTCGGCATTAAAGCTACTGTAAAATTATGGGTTAAGGTTAAGGGAGATTGGCGTAACCGTCAGGGTCTTATACATACTTTCGGGTTAGACTAATTTTTACCTATAATATTTTTGAGACATCATCTAAAACTATTTTTGGGTGATATTATGAAATTTGAAAGCAGTTGGATACGCTTTACCAAAAGCGGTAAAGTGACCGATTATTTGTATTTTGTAAATGCTTGTAAAGGGGGAAACGATAGTGTCACAGCAGGGAAACCGATTTACCACGCAGGCGTTGGTGATAAAGGAAATGAAAATCGGGGAGAGCGACCGCTTAGTAACTCTATTCAGTCGTGAGTGTGGCATTATTAAAGCCTTTGCAAGCGGTGCTAAGAATATAAAATCAAAAAAAGCGAGTGCTACCTCGCTTCTTACATACGGCAGTTTTACAATAAAGAATAAAAACGGCAGTTTGCGGATATATGAAGCCACACCTGAAAGCGTGTTTTTCGGTGCAGGCAGTGATATTGAAGTTTTATCTCTTTCGCAGTATTTTTGCGAATTGGCGAGTGAGTTTGCAGTGTCGGGTGAAAGGAACGAAGAACTTTTGCGCCTTATTTTAAATTCGCTTCATTTTTTAACTAAACAAAAGCGCAGTCCTGCAATTATGAAAGCCATTACCGAACTGCGTGTGGCGGTGATTTCGGGTTATGCGCCGGATTTGGTTGCTTGTGAAAACTGCGGTAAGTTTGAAGATAACGTAATGTTTTTTATGCCCGAAAACGGCAGTCTTTGTTGTGTGGAATGCGATAAAAACGGCAGAGCCCGTGCTATTGACCGCACTCTGCTTAGTGCTATGCGGCATATTGTTTACTCAAAGTTCGGCAGCCTTTATTCTTTTGAAATTCCCGAAAATAAAGCACGTGAACTTGAAGAAATAACAGGTGAATACATAACGATGCAGACCGACCACCGCTTTTCTACACTTGATTTTTATAACAGTATTAAGGAGAAATAAATGTCAGTAAATTTAAGATACTTAAAGACATTGGAACTTGATAAAATATTAGAACTTTTAAGAAACGAAGCCACTATGGACGATGCTAAGGAGTGCGCTTTGAAAATTGTGCCCGAAACTGATTTTCCTGCGGTGCAAACTCTTCTTCGCAATACGGAAGACGCTTATATTTTTATGGCAAAATATTCGGCGCCCAATTTTGCAGGGGCTAAAAACGTTTCTAATTCGTTGCGCCGTGCGGCTTCTTCTGCCGTGCTTTCTATAACAGAACTTATAAGCATCGCCGAAACTTTACGTGCTATAAGGGTTGTAAAAGAATGGCGGGACAACTGTCTTAGTATGGAAAATACTTCGCTTGAAGATTATTTTTTGGGCCTTGTACCTAATAAATATTTGGAAGATAAGATAAATTTTGCTATTAAGAATGAAGAAGAACTTAATGATAACGCTTCACCGGCACTTTATGATATTCGTCGTAAAATTACCGCAAAATCGGTAAAGTTGCGTGAAAATTTAGAAAAAATTATAAAAGGCTCTACTGCGAAATATTTGCAAGAAGCCATTATTACTCAACGTGACGGCAGATTTGTAGTACCTGTAAAAGCCGAGCACAAAGGTCAGGTGAGCGGTATTGTTCACGATACATCTGCCACAGGCTCTACCATTTTTGTTGAGCCTATGACGGTTGTAGAAACAAATAACGAAATCCGTGTATTAAAACTCAAAGAAAAGGAAGAAATTGACCGTATTTTGGCTGAATTATCGGCAGAAGCAGGTAGTTTTTGCAACAGTATCATTTCGTCTTATGATGCTTTGACAGAACTTAATCTTATTTTTGCAAAAGCCCGTTTGGCTTATAAGATGAAAGCGGTTGTACCGCAAATAAACAAAGACGGTATAACTTACCTTAAAAATGCACGTCATCCGCTTATAAATTATAAAACAGTGGTTCCTATTACAGTAGAACTTGGTAAGGAATATAACACCCTTATAATTACAGGTCCTAACACAGGCGGTAAAACTGTTACACTTAAGACTGTGGGACTTATGATACTTATGATTATGTGCGGTCTTATGATTCCTTGTGATGATGGTAGCCGTGTTGCGGTTTACGGCTCGGTTTTTGCCGATATCGGTGATGAGCAAAGCATTGAACAGTCGCTTTCTACCTTTTCGTCTCATATGGTTAATATCATAAACATACTTAAAAATGCTGATGACGATTCATTGGTGCTTTTTGATGAGTTGTGTGCAGGTACTGACCCGGTTGAAGGTGCGGCACTTGCCAAGGCTATTTTAATGCGCCTTGCTGCGTACGGCAGTCGTGTTGTAGCGACTACTCACTATCCCGAACTTAAATCGTATGCTATTGATGCTGACGGTGTTCAAAATGCATCGTGCGAGTTTGATGTGGCAACACTCAAACCTACATACCGCCTTATAATCGGTATGCCGGGGCGTTCTAATGCGTTTGCTATTTCGGGCAAATTGGGTCTTGAAAAGGATATTATCGAAACGGCAAAAAATCAGATAAACGAAGAAGATTTGCGTTTTGAAAAGGTGGTAGCATCGCTTGAAAATGCTACACGTCAAGCCGAAAAAGAGCGTGAAATCGCCCGGAAACTGCGTTCTGAAATGATGGATGCCAAGAAAAAAAGCGATATGCGTGAGCACGAGCTTGAAATTAAAACTCAAAAACTTATGGACCAAACCCGTGAAAAGGCTAATGCTATAATAGAAAATGCAAGGTATAAATCTTCAATTTTGCTTAACGAACTTGAAGAAATGAAAAAGGCAATTAATGCCGAAAATGCGGCAAAGATGGCAGAAAAAGCGCGTGGAATGTTCAAAAACACCTTGAAAGAATTGGAAGATGAAGCCAATCCGGTTATAAGCCGTAAGGCTAAGGGCGATGCGGTCACAACACTTACAAAAGGTGATATTGTAATAATCGCAGACATAAACCGCGACGCGACGGTTATAGATGTTAAAGCCAATAAAAAACAGGCGTATGTTATGTCGGGTTCTATAAAAATGTGGGTAAGCTTTGAGAATTTGCGTCTTAAATCTAAAAATGCGCCGTCTACCGAAATTAAGAAAACCCGTAATTTTTCGGGTATTGCTTCGCGTAAAGACCGTGTAATATCGGGTGAGATTGATTTGCGCGGACAGGCAAGTGACGAAGCAATTATGGAGCTTGATAACTATATAGACAACGCGGTTTTGTCGGGACTTGAAACTGTGCGTATTATTCACGGCAAGGGTACGGGTGTACTTCGGAAGAATATACAGGCACATTTGAGAAATCATAAAAGTATAGAAAGCTTCCGTTTAGGAACCTTTGGTGAGGGCGAAAACGGTATAACCATAGCACAGCTTAAAAGTTAAAAAATAAAACTATGCTATGGTTATAGTTTTACGAAAAAAATATATTTTAAATCAACAAAAGGTGATTTTTGTGTATTATTAGTTTATTTTTAAAATATTTGTTGACAAAATGTTGATTTTAAGTATAATTATGTGGTATAGAGAAAATTACTATATTTCTCTTAGAAGGAGATGTTTTATGGTTTTTAAGAATAATAAAAATATTAAAAGAACAACAGTTTATATGTGCTTTTCGAGTGACTTTATCCATAACGGTCATATTGAAATTATAAAAAAAGCGGCTGAGCTTGGTACACTTACTATCGGTGTCTTATCGGATGAAGCAGTGGCAAGCTATAAGCGGTTTCCGTTGGTACCGTTTTCGGAAAGAAAGGTTATTTATGAGAATATTTCGGGCGTTGACCGCGTTATAGAGCAAAAAACATTGAGCTACAGGGATGTTTTGCGTGAACTCAGACCTGATATTGTTGTTCACGGTGATGATTGGCAGTCGGGTTTTCAAAAACCGATTCGCGATGAGGTTGCATGTGTTCTTGCAGAGTATGGTGGACGTTTAGTAGAATTTCCTTATACGCTTAATGAGGGTTTTGAAAAAATCGAAAAGCGTGCCCGTATGAATTTAGGTACACCCGATGTACGCCGCGGCCGTCTTAAAAAGCTTATAGATATGAAAGGGTGTGTTACTGCAATAGAAGCACACAGCGGTATAACAGGTCTTATCGCTGAAAACACTACCGTTTTACAGGACGGCAAAACCTATCAGTTTGATGCAATGTGGGTTTCAAGCCTTTGTGACAGTACCGCAAAGGGCAAGCCCGATATCGAGCTTGTCGATATGACATCGCGCTTTCGCACTATTGATGATATAATGGAAGTTACTACTAAGCCAATTATTTTCGATGGCGATACGGGCGGTCTAACAGAGCATTTTGTTTATACTGTAAAGAGCCTTGAACGTATGGGCGTTTCAATGGTGATTATAGAAGACAAAACAGGGCTTAAAAAGAACTCGCTTTTCGGCACAGAGGTCACACAAACCCAAGATAGTATAGATAATTTCTGTGAAAAAATAAGGGCAGGTAAGCGAGCGCAGAAAACCAAAGATTTTATGATATGCGCCCGAATAGAAAGTCTGATACTTGAGCGTGGTATGGAGGATGCGCTTGAACGTGCATTTGCTTTCTCAAAGGCAGGGGCAGATGCAATTATGATTCATTCACGTAAAAAGGAACCAGATGAGATTTTTGAATTTGTAGAAAAATTCAGAATAGAGAACACCTCAACCCCAATTGTTGTTGTGCCAACTTCATTTAACACGGTAACAGAGCAAGAATTTAAAGAACGTGGTGTTAATGTTGTTATATATGCCAATCAGCTTACAAGAAGCGGTTTTCCTGCTATGCAGAATGTTGCTAAGACAATACTTACCAATCACCGTGCTAAAGAGGCTGATGATATGTGTATGAGTATTAAGGAGATAATAAATCTTATTCCGGAGGAATAAAAATGCAAAAGATATTAAGCGGACAAAAAAGTTATGAAAAAATAGGGGAAGTGCTTAAAGAAAACGGTGCTAAAAAATATATGTTAGTATGCAGTGGCACTTTCTTTAAAATGGGGCTCCAACAATATTTTGAAACGATAGATATACCTTGTGTGTATTTTACCGATTTCACGCCCAACCCTAAATATGAAGAAATATGTAAGGGTGTAGATGTTTTTAAAGCCGAAAAGTGCGACGCTTTGGTGGCATTTGGTGGCGGCAGTGCTATTGATGTGGCTAAATGTATCAAACTTTTTTCTACTATGCCACAAGGCAAACTTTATTTTAAAC
Source organism: Acutalibacteraceae bacterium (assembly GCA_045536525.1). Taxonomy (GTDB): domain Bacteria; phylum Bacillota; class Clostridia; order Oscillospirales; family Acutalibacteraceae; genus UBA737. Next base: position 18,959 of record JAZSNT010000043.1, on the reverse strand, counting down.
AAGAACTTAAGGATAACGACATTCCGCTTTTGGCAGTGCCTACAACTGCGGGTACAGGCAGTGAGTCTACACGCTTTTCTGTTTTTTATTACGGTGGGGAAAAACAGTCGATAGCTCCCGATTATTTATTGCCAGAATATGCGTTTTTGGATGCGACACTACTTTACACTTTGCCTGTTTATCAAAAGAAATGCACCCTTTTGGATGCGCTTTGTCAGGCAATTGAGTCTTGGTGGTCGATAAATTCTACTGACGAGAGTAAAGAGTATGCTAAAATTGCCATACAAAAAATAATGGCTAATTATAAAGATTATATTTTCAAAAATGATGCAAAAGCGTGTGAAGAAATAATGCTCGGCTCAAACTATGCGGGTAGGGCAATCAACATCACTGCTACCACATCGGCTCACGCTATGAGTTATAAAATGACCACCCTTTACGGTATACCCCACGGCCATGCGGTTGGTATTGGTCTTCCACATATATGGGAGTTTATGATTAAAAATCCAGACAAATGCATCGATAAAAGAGGTATTGACTATTTGCAAAAAGTCTTTAATGAAATTGCGTGTGCTCTTGGCGCACAGGATGCCTTGTCGGGTGTTAATATTTTTAAAAAATTATTGTCAGAGCTTCAAATTACAGCGCCAAAATCCAATGCTGCCGAGCTTGAACTTTTGGTGTCATCAGTCAATCTTTCAAGACTGAAAAACAATCCCTGCGAGCTTGATAAAAATGCACTTTGCGATTTATATAAAAAAATAACATGGGAGAATCAGTAATATATGAAACTTGGATTTTTAAGTGATTTTGATTTTTTTACCGGTGTGCCAGATTCTCTTTTAAGACCTCTTTGTGATTGGCTTGTTGACCGTTACGGCATAGGAAAAAATCATATTATTGCCGCAAATGAGGGCAATGCGGTGGCACTTGCGGCAGGTTATCACCTCGCAACAGGAAAGGTGCCTGTGGTTTATATGCAGAATAGCGGTGAGGGCAATATTATAAATCCTGTAGCATCGCTAATGAACGATAAGGTTTACGGTATACCCTGCGTGTTTATTGTGGGTTGGCGAGGTGAGCCAAATGTTCCCGATGAACCGCAGCATATCTATCAGGGAGAGGTTACTGTTAAACTACTTGAGGATATGGATATCAAAACCTTTATAATAAGCAAGGATACCTCTGAAAGCGAGGTTAAAAAACAACTTGAAGTTTGGAAGCCGCTCTTGGAAAGCGGCAAGCAGGTTGCCTTTGTAGTGCGTAAGGGTGCACTTGAATTTGATAAAAAAATTAAGTATCAAAATAGCAATAAAATGTCCCGAGAAGATATTATAAAGCATATTGTGGCAGTAAGCGGAGAGGATAGCATAATTTCTACTACAGGAAAGGCTTCGCGCGAACTTTTTGAAATCAGAGAAGCAAATAAGCAAGGTCACGGATATGATTTTTTGACAGTAGGTTCAATGGGACACAGTTCTTCGATTGCACTTGGAATAGCTTTGCAAAAGCCAGATAAAAAAATATGGTGTATAGACGGCGACGGTGCGGCTCTGATGCATATGGGCGGTATGGCGGTTGTTGGTGCCAATTCTCCGAATAATTTGGTTCATATTGTTATTAACAATTCAGCTCATGAAACGGTGGGCGGTATGCCCACTGTGGCAGAAAAAATAGATTTTGTTGCTATTGCAAAGGGTTGCGGTTATAAAAATGTGGTTAGTGTAGATGGCATAGAAGCGCTTAATACCGCACTTTTGGATGCTAAAAAGTGTACAGAACTTTGTTTTATAGAGGTTAAATGCTCAATAGGGTCGAGAGCGGATTTGGGACGCCCTACCACAACCGCAAAACAAAATAAAGAAAGTTTTATGGAAAACATTAAAAACTAAAAGGGGAGCCGTTTTGGCTCCCTTTACTTATATCAAATTCACAATAAAATTAAATAGCATACAAACCAAAATCGAAAGTATGGTTGGCAGAATTACTGAAAGTGCAGTCCATTTTATACTGCCCGTTTCTTTTTTTATGGTCATAATCGTGGTGGCACACGGCCAATGAAAAAGCGAGAACAGTATAACCGAAATTGCAGTGTTGGCGGTCCAACCGTTTGCTATCAGCAGTTCGCGTAATGACGAAAGCGAACCGGTTTCCACAAGTTTGCCCGTGTTCATATACCCCATAATTATAATGGGTAATACAATTTCATTGGCAGGTGAGCCAAGGATAAACGCCAGTAAAATAACGCCGTCAAGCCCTAAAAGTCGCGCAAACGGGTCTAAAATCTCGGCGGCTTGGTGCAATAGGGAACTTTCGCCAATATAGATATTTGCCATACACCAGATGATAAGCCCCATAGGGGCGGCAACCGCAATCGAGCGCCCTAATACAAATAAAGTTCTATCGAAAACCGAGCGAATAATTACCTTTGTAAATTGGGGTTTGCGGTAGGGAGGTAATTCGAGGGTATATGATGATTGTTCACCCTTTAAAACGGTGGTTGATAGCAGTTTTGTGACAATAAATGTGGCGCTAATACCGAGTAAAATTACGGTTGTGAGAAGCAAGGCAGAAAGTAAATCTGAAGCAGTGCCGAACACCAAAAACATACTTATAAGCGTTATAATTGTGGGGAATCTGCCGTTACAGGGAACAAGGTTGTTGGTAAGTATCGCAAGTAGCCGTTCGCGTTTGGAATCAACTATACGGCAACCTGTAACACCCACCGCATTACAACCAAACCCCATACACATTGTAAGCGCTTGTTTGCCGCAGGCGTTACATTTTTTAAAGGGTCTGTCAAGGTTAAAGGCAATACGCGGAAGATAACCTAAATCTTCGAGCAAAGTAAAAAGCGGAAAGAATATAGCCATGGGAGGAAGCATTACCGATACCACCCAAGAAAGGGTGCGCCACACACCGTTTATAAGGCAATTGTGCAACCAATCGGGCGCTTGTAAGTATAAAAACAGCGCTGTGAGTTTGGTTTCTAAATACGAAAAAAACTGTGACAGTAACTGTGAAGGATAATTAGCACCACTTATTGTTATCCAAAAAATTAGCCCTAAAAATAATAGCATTACGGGTATGCCAAAGGTTTTGCTTGTAAGAATATTGTCTAATTTGCGGTCTAAATTGTGCCTTTTTTGCAAAGTTTTTACACAGTATTTTGCTATTTTTTCGGCTTTGGAAATTATAGATGTTGTCACCAATGTGTGTAGGTCAAAGTCACAAGTCGGCAGTGTCTGTGTTTCTAAAAACTGCGGTTTTAAAAGGGTGTTTATTTGGTGCTGTGGGTTGGTTTCTAACAGTTTAAGTGCTACCCAACGGGGGTTAGCGTCTTTTACAAGGTTATGTTCTATTTCTTTTGCTAAATTATTTACAGCATTTTCCAAAGGAAAAGGATAATTGATTTTTAAGTAGTCTTTTTTAGGATTTTCGGCTACTTTGTCGAGTGTGTTGAGCAATTTTAAAATACTTTTTTTATTATGTCCGACAGTACCTATAACGGGTACCTTTAACATTTTTTGTAAGGCTTTTAAATCTACAATTATTTTTTTCTTACGCGCTTGGTCTAATAGATTGACGCACACCACCACATTTTTGCAAATTTCCATTGTTTGCAATACTAAGTTGAGGTTTCTTTCGATACAGGTGGCATCACACACCACAACTACAATATCAGGGTGTTCTAAGCACAGGTAATCTCGCGCAACCTCTTCTTCGGGTGAGTGTGCCAAAAGAGAATAAGTACCCGGAATATCAACAAAAGTATAGTGAAATTTTTGGCTTTTAGTGTATCCTTTTGCATTTTCAACAGTTTTTCCCGCCCAGTTACCTGTATGTTGTTTCATACCTGTAAGAGCATTAAAAATGGTGGATTTGCCCACATTCGGGTTACCTGCAAGGGCTACAGTTATGTTACGGCTCATACTATCAATTCCTTAACGGTGATGTTTTGGCTCTCATCTTTTCGAAGCGCTATTACAGCACCGCGTATTAAAAAAGCTTTTGGGTCGCCGAAAGGGCTTATTTCTACACACTCCACCACAGTGTTATCAACAAGTCCTATATCCATTAGTCGGCGGTTTATATTTTCGGGCGCTTGCGGCTCATATATAATGCATTTTTGCCCTTTTTTAAGTTCACAAAGATTCATAAGTTTGCACCTCTACACTACATAATATTCTTTTTGCTTTGGTTTGTCATAAAATAATTTTAAGTAGCATACTATGTTACAAAGACAGCAAGTGCTTTCAAAACGGAGGAAAAATTATGAGTGACAAGAGCATATATAACGATATAGCAAAGCGTTCTGGTGGGGATATCTATATCGGTATAGTGGGTCCTGTAAGAACGGGCAAATCTACATTTATAAAGCAGTTTATGGATAAACTGGTTATCCCCAATATTGATGAAGAATATCTGCGTGAACGCGCAAATGACGAATTGCCGCAATCTTCTTCGGGCAGAACGATTATGACTACTGAGCCTAAATTTATCCCCGAAAAGGGCGCAGAGATTTGCATTGACGACAGTGCAAAAATGAATGTGCGTTTAATTGATTGCGTAGGTTATATAGTGCCGAGTGCTTTGGGTTACATAGAAAACGACCAACCGCGCATGGTTATGACTCCGTGGTATGAAGAGCCGATACCATTTAATATGGCGGCAGAAATAGGCACACAAAAGGTTATAAATGAACACTCTACAATAGGTCTTGTGATAACGACCGACGGCAGTATAAGTGATATTCCGCGTTATGAGTATGAAGAAGCGGAAGAACGCGTAATAAACGAACTAAAAGAGATAAACAAGCCGTTTATAGTGTTGCTTAACTGTATGTACCCCGAATCTGAGGAAGCGAAAGACTGTGCTCAAACTTTGGCACAAAAATACGGAGTGCCCGTAAGACCTATTAACTGTCTTGAACTTTCAGAAGATGATATCAAGGGAATTTTGGGTGAAATTCTATTCGAGTTTCCCGTTAAGGAAATACAGGTTAGTTTTCCGCGTTGGATAAACAATTTACCGCTTTCACATCCGCTTCGCGCCGAGATTATAAAGGCTATAAAATGCTCGGGCGAGGGTATATGCCATATAAGGGATATTAAAAACTTTGACAAGGCTTTTTACGAGTGCGAATGTGTAGAAAATGTAAATATAAATCACATCAATTTGGGTGATGGTTGCGCGGGTGTAAACATAACCGTTAAGCCGAGTCTTTTTTATAAGATTTTAAGCGAACAGACTAAACTCGACATAGAAGATGAACAAGGTCTTATGGAAACCCTTATAAGACTTTCCAAAGCCGAAAAAGAGTATAACAAGGTTAAAGGCGCGCTCGAAGAAGTGGAAGCAACAGGTTATGGTATAATTATGCCTGATATCAGCGAACTCGAACTTGAAGAGCCCGAAATAGTAAAACAGGGCGGTCGATACGGTGTGCGTTTAAAGGCATCTGCACCGTCTATACACCTTATGAAAGCCAATATTTCTACTGAGGTAAGCCCCATTGTGGGAAGTGAAAAACAATCTGAAGATTTGGTGATGTATTTGCTTTCAGGTTTCGAGGAGGACCCTGTAAAAATATGGGATTCCAATATATTCGGCAAGTCGCTTCACGAACTTGTGAATGAGGGACTTCACAGTAAACTTGCGCGTATGCCCATAGATGCCAGAATGCGTGTACAGGAGACAGTAGAACGGGTTATAAATGAAGGTTGCAACGGGCTTGTTTGCATACTGTTATAATGCGTAATGCGGAATAAATTTTATAAGAACATTGTAGGGGAGGCGTTTCGCCTCCCGTTTATTTTGCCGTATTTAATAAATAATAAAGCCACGGAATTTTTCCGTGGCTTTAATTTCGAATTACGCATTACGAATTCCGAATTATTTAATTGTGCCCATTGAAGTTTCTTTTTGGATAACGTCGTGTGCGCCGCCTTCTACAATACTTGTAGCAGAAACTAATGTAAGTTTTGCTTTTTGTTGAAGTTCGGGAATAGTGAGCGCACCGCAGTTACACATTGTAGATTTAACCTTTGCGAGTGAGAGGTTTACATTGTCTTTTAATGTACCGGCGTAAGGAACATAAGAGTCAACACCTTCTTCAAATGATAATTTCTTATCACCGCCGAGGTCATATCTCTGCCAGTTACGGGCGCGGTTGGAACCTTCACCCCAATATTCTTTATAGTAGTTGCCGTTTATAGCAATCTTATTTGTTGGGCTTTCGTCAAAACGAGCGAAATAACGGCCGAGCATCATAAAGTCAGCACCCATAGCGAGAGCCAATGTCATGTGATGGTCGTGTACGATACCGCCGTCTGAACAAACGGGGATGTAAACGCCAGTCTTTTCAAAATATTCGTCACGAGCGGCACAAACGTCGATAAGAGCGGTTGCCTGACCACGACCGATACCTTTGGTTTCACGGGTAATACAGATAGAACCGCCGCCGATACCAACCTTGATAAAGTCGGCGCCTGCTTCTGCCAAGAACATAAAGCCGTCACGGTCTACAACGTTACCGGCACCTACCTTAACGGTGTCGCCGTATTTTTCACGGATAAATGCGATAGTACGTGCTTGCCATTCGCTGAAACCTTCTGACGAGTCGATACAAAGTACGTCAACACCTGCTTCAATCAAAGCGGGTACACGTTCTGCATAGTCACGGGTATTGATACCTGCGCCTACAACATAACGCTTGTCCTTATCGAGAAGTTCGTTGGGGTTGGACTTATGTGCGTCGTAGTCTTTGCGGAAAACGAAGTATTTAAGATTGCCGTTTTTGTCAACAATAGGTAGAGAGTTGAGCTTGTTATCCCAGATAATATCGTTTGCTTGTTTAAGAGTGGTGGTTTCGTCTGCTACAATCAATTTGTCAAGGCCGGTCATAAATTCCTTAACTTTAACATCGGTAGACATACGGCTGACACGGTAATCACGGCCTGTAACAATACCTAAAAGTTTTCCGTTTGCAGTACCGTCAGAAGTAACTGCTACGGTAGAATAACCGTTCTTTTCTTTTAAAGCCAAAATTTCGGCCAAAGTATCTTCAGGAGTAACGTTGGAAGCGCTGACAACAAAGCCTGCTTTATATGATTTTGCACGGGCTACCATAGCGGCTTCGTCTTCGATTGACTGTGAACCATAGATGAAAGAAACGCCGCCTTCACGTGCTAATGCTACTGCGAGACGTTCGCCCGAAACAGACTGCATTATAGCAGAGGTCATAGGGATGTTCATAGAAATAGCAGGTTCTTCACCTTTCTTGAACTTCACAAGCGGAGTTTTGAGGGAAACGTTTGCAGGAATACAATCGCTCCCTGAATAACCGGGAACTAAAAGGTATTCGTTAAAGGTGTGTGAAACTTCGTTGAAATAGTAAGCCATAAATACTTTACTCCTTTTTTTAAAAATCTATATTATATTGATTATATAACTTTCGTTTCGAAAAGTCAATTAAAAATAATATAAAAGGTTTGGTTTTTATTAATAAAAAACAGTTGCCAGTTCTCTTTAAATATGATATAATATTATGAATTGTAATGCCAAAAGTGTGTATATTTTGCGAAAGGAGCGGAAAAATGAGAATTTTGGGTATTGACCCCGGTTATGCAATAGTGGGTTACGGTGTGCTCGATTATAATAAAAACCGCTTCTCCGTGGTTGGCTACGGTGAAATTACCACAAAGGCAAAAACTCCTTTTCCTGATAGACTTTCGGTTATTTATAACGATATGCTTGAAATTTTAGATAAGTACAAGCCCGACCGTTTGTCAATAGAAAAACTCTATTTTAATACCAACTCGACAACGGCAATTGACGTGGCACAGGCGAGGGGGGTTGTCGTACTTGCTGCTAAGCAAAAGGGTGTTATGATAAACGAGTATACTCCGCTTCAAGTGAAACAAGCGGTCACAGGTTACGGCAGGGCGGAAAAGCATCAAGTTATGGAAATGGTAAAAAGTCTTTTATCACTAAAAGCAATACCAAAACCCGACGATACAGCCGATGCGTTGGCAATTGCTATTTGCGACGGACATTATTCTGATTCGATTTTAGGGTGATAGGTTCACGTTAAGAAGATAGTCAATTTTAAGGAGATTGTTATGATAGCATCAGTCAGAGGTAAACTTATTTTTACAGATAACAATTGTGCAGTAGTAGAATGCGGTGGTGTGGGTTATAAGTGTTTTGTAACTAAAAACACCCTTTATAATTTACCGCCTAAGGGTGAAGAAGTTATGCTTTATACCTTTTTGTCGGTACGTGAAGACGCTATGGATTTGTACGGTTTTAAAGAATCGGAAGAACTGGAAGCATTTAAACTGGTCACATCGGTAAACGGCGTAGGCGCTAAGATGGGATTGGCTTTATTGTCAGAGTTTACTGCTTCGCAAATTACTGTTTATATTGCGAGCGGTGACCACAAGGCTTTAACTGCTGCAAGCGGTGTAGGTCCAAAACTTGCACAAAGAATTGTGTTAGAACTTCGTGATAAGGTTGGCGCTTTGCAAAGCGGTGATACAATCGAATTAAAGGCTGTGGGTAACGCTACTGCTAATTCCAATACCAAAGAAGCGGTTTCGGCACTTGTGGCACTCGGATATACACAAAGTGAGGCGTCACTGGCGGTTGGCAAATGCGACCCGTCTTTATCCACCGAAGACCTTATAAAACAAGCGCTTAAAACTCTCGCAAGGGGGATATAAAAAATGATAGAACAAGAAATGGATTTTGAAAACCGTATAGTATCACCTGATTACAGTTACGCAGAAGATGACGGTGAACTTACTTTGCGTCCTAAAACTCTTGACGATTATATCGGTCAGGACAAGGTTAAGGAAAATTTGCGGATATATATTAAAGCGGCTTTGCAACGAAAAGAAAGCCTTGACCACGTTTTGCTTTATGGACCTCCCGGTCTTGGTAAAACTACACTTTCGGGCATTATTGCCAAAGAAATGGGTGTAAATCTTCGCGTCACATCGGGCCCTGCTATCGAAAAACAGGGTGATTTGGTGGCAATACTCACTTCACTTAACGAGGGTGACGTACTCTTTATTGATGAAATACACCGTCTTTCACGCAACGTTGAAGAAATTTTATATCCTGCTATGGAAGATTTTTCTTTGGATATTATTTTGGGTAAAGGTCCGTCAGCAAGGTCTATAAGACTAGACGTTCCGCACTTTACTTTGGTTGGTGCTACAACCCGTTCAGGCCAACTTACCGCCCCTTTGCGTGACCGTTTCGGTGTGCTTTTAAGGTTGGAACTTTACACACCCGAACAGTTAGCGCAAATTGTTACCCGTTCGGCAGGAATTTTGGGTATAGGTATTGAGCCTGATGGCGCTTTGGAAATCGCTTCACGTTCACGCGGTACACCCCGTATAGCAAACCGACTGCTTCGCCGTGTGCGTGATATTGCACAGGTGGAATTTGACGGAATTATCACCGAAGAAGTGGCAAGAAAGGCATTATCCCGTTTTGAAATTGACGAGTTGGGACTTGACGATTTCGACCGTAAAATGCTTTCTACTATTATAATAAATTACTCGGGCGGTCCCGTTGGACTTGATACCTTGGCGGCGGCTTTGGGTGAAGAAGCGGTTACTATTGAAGATGTGTACGAGCCGTATCTGATGCAAATAGGTTTCTTAACCCGTACAGCACGTGGACGTTGTGTTACAAAGTTGGCTTATAACCATTTAGGTGTTGAAATAAAAGAAAACGGTAACCAACAATTAATTTTTTAAAGGATTTTTTTAATGAGAACAGTAGAAGGTTTTAAAGATTACGAACTAATCGACGCTGACTCGGGTGAGCGGCTTGAACGCTGGGGAGATATTATTTTAATTCGTCCCGACCCACAAATTATCTGGTCGGGTGAGCGTAAAAATCCGCTTTGGCGTAATGCTCACGCTAAGTATCACCGCTCGGCTTCGGGCGGCGGTCATTGGGAAACTTATAAGAGTGTACCTGACGTGTGGAGTATTAAGTATGACGATTTAACCTTTCGTTTAAAGCCTATGGGTTTTAAGCATACAGGTCTTTTCCCCGAACAAGCGGTTAACTGGAGTTTGGCTAAAAAACTTATAGAAAAAGAAAACCGTGAAATTTCGGTACTTAATTTGTTTGCTTATACGGGTGGTGCTACGGTGGCCTGTCTTTCGGCAGGGGCTAGCGTTACACATGTTGACGCATCAAAAGGTATGGTACAATGGGCTAAGGAAAACGCATCGGTTTCGGGACTTATAGATGCTAACGTGCGTTGGCTTGTGGACGATTGCCTTAAATTTGTTAAGCGTGAAATCAGACGGGGCAAAAAATACGACGCTATAATTATGGACCCACCGTCTTACGGCAGGGGACCAAACGGTGAGGTTTGGAAACTTGAACAGCAGTTGGGTGAATTGCTTTCTGAAACGGGTAAACTTTTATCAGACAATGCTTTGTTTTTCTTTTTAAATTCCTATACGGGTGGTCTTTCGCATACTATACTCGACTATATGGCAGGGGAATATATTGCAAAAGGCCGTGGCGGTAAAGTTTATACCGACGAAATAGGTTTGCCTATAACCGAAAAAGGCTTTTCTATGCCTTGCGGTAATACTACGATTTGGACAAGAGATAATGGATAATATAATTGAAGTAAAAAACGCTGTGTATGAGTACGTTGACGAAGACGTCACTCACAGAGCGGTTGATAACGTTTCTTTTAATATTGCACGTGGCAGTTTTACGGTAATTTTAGGGCATAACGGCTCGGGTAAATCAACACTTGCAAAACTTTTAAACGGTCTTTTTAAACCAACAAGCGGTGATGTTTTGGTTGATGGTATAAACACCCGTGACGAAGATACCGAAATAGAAGTCAAACGTAAGGTTGGTATGGTTTTCCAGAACCCAGATAACCAACTTGTAGCATCTATTGTTGAAGAAGACGTGGCTTTCGGTCCTGAAAACTTGGGACTTTCACCCTCGGTTATTCGTGAGCGTGTAGACGATGCACTTAAAAGTGTTGGTATGTATGAATTTCGTGAATCTACACCGCACAGGCTTTCGGGCGGACAAAAGCAAAGAGTTGCTATTGCAGGTATTATAGCTATGCAACCCGAATGTTTGATTCTTGACGAGCCTACCGCTATGTTAGACCCCGTAGGCAGAAAAGAAATTATCGAAACGTTGCATAAACTCAACAAAGAAAAAAATATTACGGTTGTTCTTATAACGCATTATATGGAAGAAGCGGAAAACGCCGACCGCGTAATGATTATGAACGACGGTGTGATTATAGACGACAACACGCCGAAAGAGATTTTTAAGAATGTAAGTCTTTTGAAATCGGTAGGTTTATCAGTACCGCAGACCACTGAACTTTTGTATGCTTTAAAGCAGGAAGGTTTTGGAATTTCTACCGACGTTTTGTCTATAAAAGAAACAGCACAGGCGATAGCCAAAAGCTTGGAGGAAAAATAATTGGCAATTTTAGAGGTTAAAAGCCTTACACACACTTACGGCGGTAATACTCCGTTTATAAACGATGCCGTAAGTGACGTAAGTTTTACCGTAGAAAAAGGTGAAATAATAGGTATAATAGGGCATACGGGCTCGGGTAAATCCACCTTGGTTCAGCACCTTAACGGCCTGTTAAAACCCACCGACGGTGAAATTTTAATAGAAGATGAGAATATCTGGGATAAACCCAAAGAAATACGCAAAATCCGTTCAAAAGTGGGTCTTGTGTTTCAGTATCCCGAATATCAACTCTTTGAAGAAACAGTATATGAAGATATCGCTTTCGGTCCTAAAAATATGGGGCTTAAAGGTGAAGAACTTAAAAAACGTGTGCTCGACACCTGTAAAATTATAGGAGTCAAGGATGAGTATTTACAAAAGTCACCTTTTGACTTATCGGGCGGTGAAAAACGCCGAGTAGCAATTGCAGGTGTAATGGCTATGAATCCACAAATCATCGTGTTTGACGAGCCAACGGCAGGTCTTGACCCTAAGGGCAGACAGGGCGTAATTGATATAATACATGGTTACCGCAAGGCTACGGGTGCTACGGTTATTATTATATCTCACAGTATGGAAGATATGGCACAAATAACCGATAAGCTACTTGTTATGAATAAGGGTCAGCTTGTTATGTTTGATAAGACCGAAAAGGTGTTTGAAAACGGTGACAAACTGCGTGAAATAGGCCTTAACGTACCGATTGTCACCCGTGTGTTTGATGAATTGCGTAAATCGGGTATTGACGTACCAAACGACGTATTTACTGTCGAACGCGCAGTAAAAGTTTTAAAACAAATAAAGGCAGGTGACCGTAATGCTTAAAGATATTACTTTTGGGCAGTATGTGGAAACTCGGTCACCAATTCACAGAGCCGACCCACGTGTTAAAATGGTATTGCTGATACTTGCGGTAGTTTTCATTTTTATAGCGGAAAACTGGTTTGGACACGCATTGTCAACCCTGTTTGTAATAGCTACTGTTTTGGTTTCAAAAGTACCTATTAAGATGTATCTTAAAAACCTTAAAGCAATTTTGCTGATTATTATTTTAACTTCGGTAATAAATATGTTTTACGGTGATGTAAAGAGCGGTGTGCTGGTGGAGTTCTGGGGAATTTCGATTACCTATGACGGCATTGACAGAGCGCTTTTTATGTCGCTTAGAATAGTTTTGCTCATAGTTATAAGTTCGTCGCTTACCTATACCACAACACCAAATGATTTGACCGATGCGATTGAGCGTTTGCTTACTCCTTTAAAGTTTATCGGTCTTAAAAGTGCGGTGCACACCTTGGCGCTTATGATGACGATTGCGCTCAGGTTTATTCCCACTTTGGTAGAAGAAGCAGAAAAGATTATGAATGCTCAAAAGGCTAGGGGGGCAGACCTTGAAAATGGAAGCCTTAAAGAAAGAATAAAGGCGCTTATTCCTATTTTAATTCCGCTTCTTATCTCGTCTGTCCGCCGTGCTTACGAACTGGCAGAGGCGATGGAATGCCGTTGTTACAACGGCGGTGAAGGTAAAACCCGAATGAAACAATTAAAGATGGGTCGGGTTGACGTTTATGTTATATCCGTCACCTTAGTTTACTGCGCAGGTATTATTTTATCTAACATTTTTCTTTGATAAAAAAGGCGGTGCTTTATGAAAAGAATTTTGCTTACAATTTCATACGACGGCACTGCCTATCACGGTTGGCAGGTGCAGGAAAATGCGGTTACCGTGCAGGAGATTTTGGGTGACGCTTTAAGCCAAATCTTAAAAGAGAAAAAGGCTGTAACGGGCACTTCACGAACCGATGCGGGTGTACACGCACGTGAGTTTACCTGTCATTTCGATTGCGGTGATAATATACCGCCCGAAGCCTTTTTGAAAGGGCTTAATTCGGTCTTGCCGAGTGATATTGCGGTGACTGATTGTAAAGTTGTGGAAAACGGTTTTCACGCACGGTATAACGCTAAGGGTAAAACCTATGGTTACTACATTTATAACAGCGATAAAAAAGAACCTTTTTCGTCACGCTATTCGTGGCAGATAGAACGCCCGTTGAATATTGATAAAATGAATGATTTTGCCAAATCTATTATAGGAAAGCACGATTTTTGCGCTTTTTCTTCGTCGGGCAGAACGGTTGAAGATACGGTGCGTACTATCACTGAATGTAACTTTACAAAAGAAGGCGATTTTGTAAAACTTATTGTTACGGGTGACGGATTTTTATACAATATGGTGCGTATAATTGTAGGGACGGCGGTTGGCGTTTCTGACGGTAAAATCAAGGTTTCGGATATACCTCAAATTATAGCGAATAAAAATCGCGACGGTTTGGGAATAACCGCTCCTGCAAAAGGATTATTTTTAGAAAAAGTACACTATTAAGGAAAGTATTATGGCTGAGTATAAAAGAAAACGCCGAGGTGCGTTTAAATCTGCTCCAAAAGTGAATAAAAAGCATCTTAAAGGACATACACAATCCGATGATATTAAGATGAAGCCGGATGCCGAAGATTATGTACCGCAAAAGAAAATGCGTGTCGTACCCGGTAAAAAGTTAGAGCATAAAAGACGCTTTAAAATCGGTGCAGTTGCAGTGGTTGTGATTGCGGTTGTTGTTTTGATTTTAGAGTGGGCTATGCCTGCCGGTATAATTGAAACGCTTTCTAACTGGACTTCGGTTATCGGCGGCGGCAGTTATCCGGTAAGTCTTGAAAGCAGTAATACTGTTAATGCAGTATCAAAAGGCTCGTATTATTATTTGCTTACCAATAATAGCATTTGCGCATTTTCAAACGGCGGTAAGAAGGTATTTTCTTACAGTCACGGTTTTGAAAATCCTGTCTTGAAAACAAGCGAAACACGCGCTATCGTTTTTGAGCAAGGCGGTACACAGGCTTTGATTTTTACGTTAAGCGAGTTGGAAAGTACGGTAGAAACCAAACAGAAAATCAAAAATGCGGCAATTGGTGATGACGGTACGTATGCGCTTGTAACCAATGCTGATAATTATGCCGCACAGGTAAGTGTGTATGATAAAAGCGATGAGTTGCAGTATGAATGGTTTTCTTCTAATGACCTTGTAAACAATGTTGCGGTAGCTCCGTCGGGTGAAAAAATCGCCGTATCTACCATAAAATCAAACGTTGGTAAATATGATTCTTGCGTATATGTGTTTGAGTTTGACTCTGCTACACCGCAGTTTGAAAAGAAATATGAAGAAACGGCGGTTTATACACTTGATACATCACAAGGCGGCGGCTTTTCGGCGGTAACCTCTAATCAGTACGATTTTGTTTACTGGTCCGATTATGAAACCGTTTCTTATAAAAATGAGTATACAACCTCTATGTTCAGAGCAAGTGATGACGGCGTAGCGATTGTATATAACCGTGAAAGTGATAAAACCGATAACCGTATTGCGATTTTTTTATCTGACGGTGAATTGGAAAATGAACTGGAATTCAAAGGTATAATTACCGACTTTGCGCTAAGAGACGGCAATATTTACTGTGTAAGCGATACCAAGGCATATATACTTGATGAAAAAGGCAAGGTAATGCGCAGTAAGGATTGCGGCTTTGGTGTGAAGAGAATTTGCCCTACAGGACAGGATACTATTGCGGTAATTACGGATAATATAATTGACGAAATCAAGTTAGAACAGGAGTAATTTTATGAGTATTATTATAGATTTGATAATTGTCGCTATTGTCCTTATAGTAGCTTTAATTTCGGCAAAGCAAGGTTTTGTGCGTGTGCTTATCGAAGTTGTAGGTTTCGTACTGGCTTTGTTACTTGCTTTTTCCATCAGCGCACCACTCAGCGAAGTTACATATCAAAAATTTGTAGAGCCTTCGATTGTTGAAGCGGGTGAGGAATCTGTAAATCAAACCACCAATCACACGGTGGACGATATGTGGGAAAAAATACCCGATTTCGTTACCGATAATGCAGAAAATTTCGGCATTTCAAAGGAGAGTCTTGCGCAATCTGTGAACGAGAGCAGTGCCGATGGCACCAAGGCAGTTTTGCAAGACGTATCACAGCGTGTTGTAAAGCCGATTGCTACTAATGTTTTAGAATTGCTGTTTTCTGTGATTCTTATTATCGTTTTTATGTTTATTGTCAAGATATTGGCAAAACTTATAAACAAAATGTTCTCATTCAGCGTAGTAGGTAAGTTGAATCATTTTTTGGGCGGTATAATAGGCATAGCCAAAGGCGGTATAATTGCCGTGCTTGTTTGTAAAGTTGTACAGCTTGTGATTTCGTTTACCGGCGGAGTGTGGATTTTAAATGCCGCAAATATTGAAAAAACAATTATTTTCCAATTTTTAACCAATGTATTTTAGGAGTCTTTAAAAAATGAAACTTTGTTCCAAATGTAAAAAACGTCCGGCAGTAGTATTTATGTCTGATATGTCCAATCCCAATGCAGAACCAAGCGGTCTTTGTCTTGTTTGTGCAAAAGAGTTGGGTATAAAGCCGGTAGAGGATATGCTCAAAAAAATGAATATATCTGATGAGGATATCGAGCAAATGAGCGACCAGTTTATGGATATTATGGTGCTTGATGAAGAATCAGACGATGCAGAACTCAACGACGAGACTTTCGATTTAGGCACAGCCCCTGCAATGCCGTTTTTAAAGAATCTTTTCGGCAGTATGGGCGGTACTAAAAGCGAAGAAAAGCAGTCTGACGAAAAAGAAGATAAGGCAAAGGAAAAGCCAAAGAAAAAGCGCCGTAAGTTTATGGAGCAGTATTGTCAAAACCTTACAGATAAAGCCAAAAGAGGTCAGATAGACGTTATTATAGGCAGAGATAAAGAACTTTACAGAACGATACAAATTTTATCTCGTCGTTCCAAAAACAATCCTTGTCTTATAGGCGAACCCGGTGTCGGTAAAACCGCTATTGCCGAAGGTTTGGCTTTGCAGATTGCAAACGGCAAAGCTCCTGCACGTCTTTTGGATAAGGAAATCTATCTTTTAGACCTTACGGGTCTTGTGGCAGGTACACAGTTCCGTGGTCAGTTTGAAAGCCGTGTTAAAGGTCTTGTTTCCGAAATTAAGGAAGCGGGCAATATAATTCTTTTCATAGACGAAATTCATAATCTTGTAGGTGCAGGTGACTCGGCAGAGGGTAGTATGAATGCCGCTAATATTTTAAAACCTGCGCTTTCACGTGGCGAGATACAGGTTATCGGTGCTACTACATTTAAAGAGTACCGTAAGTATATTGAAAAGGATGCAGCGCTTGAACGCCGTTTTCAACCAGTTACAATAGAGGAACCGTCGCTTTCTGAAAGTGAAGAGATACTTTTGGGTGTAAAGGGTTATTATGAAGGTTTCCATAACGTTGTTATTCCTGACGATATCGTTAAAAAGGCAGTATTGCTTTCCGAAAGATACGTGACCGACCGTTATTTGCCTGATAAGGCTATCGACTTGTTGGATGAAGCCTGTGCATGTGCCAGTCTTGCAAATAAAGCGATAGACGATTTGTACGTAGCAAATAAAAAGGTGGCAGAATATTCTATAAAACTTGAAGAATTAGAGCAAGACGTAGAAAATCCCGACTATGAAAAACAGGCTATGGTAAAAGCTGACCTTGAAAAATATAGAAAACAGGCTGACGAACTTTGTAATTCTAACCTTAACAATACTGTTACCGATATGGATATTGCAAAGGTGATTGAGTTGTGGACAGGTATTCCTGCTACTAAGATTCAGGAAAGTGACCTTAAAAAGTTGGCTTGTTTGGAAGATGCACTCAATCAAAGAATCATCGGTCAAACAGAGGCTACAAAACTTGTTGCAAGTGCAGTTAAGCGTTCACGTGTGCAGACAAGCAAGGTACACCGTCCTGCATCATTTATATTTGTGGGCCCTACGGGTGTTGGTAAGACCGAACTTGTAAAGGTACTTTCCGAGCAGTTGTTCAGCACTCCCGAAACTCTCATTCGTCTTGATATGTCCGAGTTTATGGAGAAACACTCGGTTTCCCGTATAATCGGTGCGCCTCCGGGATACGTTGGTTATGACGAGGCGGGTCAGCTTACTGAAAAGGTGAGAAGAAAGCCTTATTCGGTTGTGCTCTTCGATGAGATTGAAAAAGCGCATCCTGACGTGCTTAATATCTTGTTACAGATTCTTGATGAAGGTAAGGTGACCGATGCACAGGGCAGAACGGTCAACTTTGAAAATACCGTTATCGTAATGACTTCTAATGCGGGTAGCGAAAAGACCGACAATCTTTTGGGCTTCGGTAAAACTCAGGCAGAAGGCTCGAAAGAAAAGGCACTCAAAGCGCTTGAAGGTTTCTTGCGTCCCGAATTTATTGCCCGTGTAGACGAAATTGTGGTATTTTCACCGTTATCCCGTGAAACACTTATAAAAATTGCCGCACTTATGCTCGATGAATTAAAGGATGCATTGAAAGATAAACTTATCGATTTTGTTTATGATAAGAAACTTTGTGAGTATTTGGCTGATAAGTGCGACGGCGGTAAACGAGGCGCACGTGAACTACGCAACCTCATACGTCGTGAATTGGAAAATAAAATTGTGGATATAATTGTAGAAAACAGCGAAGGCAGTATTTCTTCGATAAAGGCTACAGCAAAAGAAAATGTTATAATAGATACGGTTCTGGCATAATAAGACGCGGTAAAAGTGATTTTCACTTTCACCGCGTCTTTATTCATATTTCAAATTGTAGTTTATCGGGAAGTTGAGTATATCGTCAGGAAGCCTTCCTCCGAGAGGAAGGTGGCACACCGCTGTACCAATATACAACTTCATTTTTTCTTTGGCGGTGTGACGGAAGGAGCCTGCGCAACGTAACAGTTTGCACTAATTCAAATGTTACGCACTCTCCTTCAGTCAGCTTCGCTGACAGCTCCCTCCGCAGGGAGCCTTTATCACAATCATTCTGCGCTATCTCTTCATTTGCTTTCTATTCATCGGCATAGCCTTTTCTGAACCACGCGACTATCGCGTGGTTTTCGGAATACAAAAAGCGATGAACCCCCAAAAAGGTCCATCGTTTTTTCATTTATTCATTTCACATAGGTCGGCAAGAAAACAACCGTCGCACCGAGGACTGCGTGCAGAACACACCTCTCTGCCGAACTGCACTATTCTATGGCAAAAATCCGACTGTTCCTCGGAAGGAAGATATACCTTCAAAGCCTTTTCGACCTTTACCGGATTCTTTTCGTCGGCATCGGTAAAGCCCAATCTGCCCGATATTCTTATGCAATGGGTATCAGCAACCACCGCAGGCTTGCCGTATATATCGCCTATAATAAGATTTGCGATCTTTCTTCCCACGCCGGGAAGCTCAAGAAGCTCGTCCATATTATCGGGCACTCTTCCGCCAAACCTCTCGACAAGCATCTGACAGCTCGCCTTTATCTCC
>JAZSNT010000060.1:0-8519 GCA_045536525.1 Acutalibacteraceae bacterium | reverse complement strand
TGACGTTTGCTCAACCATAGGAATTGCGGGTGAATCGTTAGATATTTGATAGTAAACGATTTCGTTAGCCTCAGGCATATCATCCTTTGCATTGTTAAGGTAAACCTTAGTGTTTACAAGAGCAAAACGCTGCATATCGTTTTGAAAGGCACCCGTGTTATTAACTGCCGAGGTGGGTAAAAAATATTATTTTAAGGATTACACCTTTAAGTTTTCAAAAAAAGGTGCCGCTATAAACGGTAATTTAATAAATTGGAGTGGTGATAACAATATCACCATAAAAAACAACTCGTTTACTATTAAAAGCAAAGGTGTCTCTACTCTGTTTGCTGAATATAACGGTCGCGTAAAAAAGTTTTTTGTTGTCACAGAAAGAGATAGTGACGGCCATTTTGTATTATTCTCTTTTAATTTTAAAGACTGGTTTTCTGATACCAATCCCTTTGTTATTGAGCAGTTCGCCGACCGCCTGCCATTAAAGGATTTATGCCTAATCCGCAAAGGTCCTTTAAAAGATTTTTTGCATATTAACAACCACTTAATACCCTTTGTTATTAAGCTCAATTCCGATACTGTTAAACATTTTTCAAACTATACCCTTAGTGCCGAAATGTTTACTGACGACATAAACACTCTTGATTGGAAGCGTATGGGCTTTTTGGCAAGATTGATTCAAAAAAACAAATCTATACGTAAATCTGTTTTTTGCGCGGCGACCTATACAAAGGCACCCGGTGCCGCTATAACAATAAGCAATTACAAAATACTCACTTCGCCTCACTCCCACACCTGCACAAGTGAAGAATTGTCGAAGTTTGCCATACCCGATGAAATCTACGCCAACAATATTGCGCACGCCGATTCGGGACTATGCTTTTTTCTGCCTAAAAACTCTACGCAATATTTTAAAGCCAACGAGGGCGCTATTTGGAAATATAGTTGGCTCGGTTTTGACACAAATATAGAAATACCTAACTATGCACAGAAAAAATTTTTTGTTTTACCGGGCGCAGATGCGCTTTTTGACAAAGCACAAAAATCAACCAAAAACGAAGAACTTTTTGATGTAACCTATAAACTGTTTAACCTTATAAAATCCGGACCCGCCGAAGGTGCAGCCACTAACCTTTCGGTATCACAAAAGGTTAAAATGTTAGTCGGCCAAATGGCATACACCGAAATAACCGTACCGAATATTGCCGAAAAGGTAAATCTTAGTTGCAACTACCTAAGCACCGTATTTAAAAAAGAAACGGGACAAACCCTGCAAAGCTATATACTTGACCATAAACTTACGGCATCAAAACGTTCACTTGTGGTTGAGGGCGCCACTATATTATCCGTTTCGGAAAATTTTGGTTATAAAGACCCCGATTCGTATATATTCGCTTTTAAAAGAAGGTTTGGGCAAACCCCTACGCAATACCTTGAAACTCTTAAACGGCAATAAAAAACAACACCCTTTGTGGCACCCTCCGTAAGGAAGGTGCCACAGTTATATTCGCGGGCGGCGAGTGATATTGCTTCGCAGTTATATTTGGGCTATTCCCAAGTTATATTCGCTTCGCGAGTTTTGGGGGCGAATATAATATCACTGAAACTGCAAGTTTCAATATCACTTTGCGTGATAACGCAAAATATCACTGTGAGACCTGTCTCACAATATCACTTAATATTCTTGTTTTTGAGATAGGTTAATTTTAAAATATGTACTCCCGTTACGCACATTTTGAAAGTGCGTAACCCACTATGACACTTATCTGTAGAAAGTGTCAATTTTTATATAAAAAATGAATAAGGGAGAACACTTCTTTACGAAGTGTCTCCCTTTTCGGGTGTTGTTTTTTTATGAGCTTTTACGATAATTAAGCGGCGTTGCGCCTACGTATTTTTTAAATGCCTTGGTGAAATAACTCGCATCATTAAAGCCCGTATCATACGCAATATCGATAACTGATTTATCGGTGTTGCGAAGCTGCTCACAGGCACATTCTATTCTGTAATGATTAACGTAATCTATTGGTGTGCGATGGGTGTAATTATAAAAAAAGGTGCAAAAATATTTATTCGACATATTAGCGATACCCGATAACTCGCTGAGTGTTATAGGCTCGATATAATGTTCCTCGATATACGTTATGACCTTTTTAATAAGGGTGCGACCGCGATGATTTGAAGTTCCCTCACGTTTGGTGCCCACGTTTTTGCGTGCTGTATATAGGCCCTCTGACAACGCTGCGCCGATAACCTGATAAAGCAGACCGTAAACGCATATTTCATACCCCGCTTTTTTCTCGGCCACGGTTTCTACCATATCTTTAACAATATCGGTAACCTGCGCTTGCTCTCTCGGTATTAACCGCTGAATTTTAATTTCGTGATTAAGCAGTTTATCTATATGCTTGGTGATAAGATTATTGCCCGAATTAAAGGCGTGAAGGTCGAAAACTAAGCAGACGTATTCGCATTCGCTTGGGTGACCGCCGTGACACACACGGTCCCCCACAAAAACAACGTCGCCGGCCTTGGCTAAACACTCGTTTCCATCAAGGATAAGATTGATTTCGCCCTTTATTATATATATAATTTCATACTCGCTGTGCCAGTGGTACATCATCTCATACCTTGGATGGTTTTCGTCAACAAAGTGGTATTCAAGCGGAAATTCGGCGGTGCCTCTCTCCTGTGTTTCGCGATATACATATTCCTGCATTATTCTCACCCTCCCCTTGTCTTTAACACAAGAATATTATACCATATTTGCTGCTAATTTCAATGTTTTTAAATAAATATGTTCGTTTTTATTATATTTACGTGAATTTTATTATATTGTGTTCATTATTACACAAGAAAAAATTATATTTTACAATTATAATAAAAACACCATAATTTATTAGGAGGATATTAAATATGGCTAAGAACAGATTGATTGGCGATTATCCCGTAATCGGCATCCGTCCCACCATCGACGGTCGACGCGGTGTGCTTAAAGTACGTGAATCACTTGAGGAGCAAACAATGGCTATGGCTAATGCCGCAAAAAAGCTCTTTGAAGAAAATCTTAGATATTCCAACGGCGAGCCCGTAAAGGTTATTATAGCCGATACAACCATCGGTCGCGTTGGTGAGGCTGCCGCCTGTGCCGACAAATTCAGAAAGGCCGGTGTTGATATTACACTTACCGTAACTCCCTGCTGGTGCTACGGTTCGGAAACAATGGATACCGACCCTATGACAATTAAGGGTGTTTGGGGCTTTAACGGTACCGAACGTCCCGGTGCGGTTTATTTGGCATCGGTGCTTGCAACTCACGCTCAAAAGGGTCTACCCGCATTTGGTATTTACGGACACGACGTACAAAATCTTGATGAGGTTACCTGTGTGCCTGAGGACGTTAAGGAAAAGCTCCTCCGCTTTGCACGTGCAGCTGTTGCCGCCGCCACAATGCGCGGTAAATCATATTTGCAGATTGGCTCTATTTGTATGGGTATTGGCGGCTCCATTATCAGCCCCGAATTTATCGAAGAATACCTCGGTATGCGTGTTGAATCGGTTGACGAGGTTGAAATTATCCGTCGAATGACCGAGGAGATTTACGATAAGTCTGAATATGAAAAGGCTTTAAAATGGGCTAAAAAATACTGCAAAGAGGGTTTTGATAAGAACCCTGCCGAATTACAGAAATCTCGCGAGCGTAAGGATGCCGACTGGGAATTTGTTGTTAAAATGATGGTTATAATTAAGGACCTTATGAACGGCAATAAAAACTTACCCGAAGGCTGCGAGGAGGAAATGGTTGGTCATAACGCTATTGCCGCAGGCTTCCAGGGTCAGCGCCAATGGACCGACTTCTACCCCAACTGCGACTTCCCTGAGGCAATGCTCAATACCTCGTTTGACTGGGAGGGTGCGCGCGAGCCATATATTCTTGCTACCGAAAACGACGTCCTTAACGGCCTTGGTATGCTGTTTATGAAGTTGCTCACCAATCGTGCCCAAATGTTTGCCGACGTTCGCACTTATTGGAGCGAGGATGCCGTTAAGCGTGCCGCTAATTATTCACTTGAAGGCAAGGCAAAGGACTCAAACGGTATTATTCACCTTATAAACTCGGGTGCATGCTGTCTTGATGCTTGTGGAGAATGCACCGACGAAAATGGTAATGCTGTAATGAAAGAATGGTATAATATTACCGAAGAAGACCAGCAGAAGATTATGGGCGCTACAACCTGGAACTATGCCGACCTTGGCTACTTCCGTGGCGGCGGATATTCCTCTCGCTTTGAAACAAAGACTGAAATGCCCGTAACAATGATCCGTCTTAATCTTGTTAAGGGTTTGGGTCCCGTACTTCAAATTGCTGAGGGTTGGACAGTTGCTCTGCCCGAGGACGTTTCGGATACACTTTGGAAGCGCACCGACTACACCTGGCCTTGCACATGGTTTGCACCACGTTGTGACGGCAAAGACGGCAGCCCCTTTAAGACCGCTTATGAGGTTATGGCAAATTGGGGCGCTAACCATGGCGCAATTTCTTACGGGCATATCGGTGCAGACCTTATTACGCTTTGCTCAATACTCCGCATTCCCGTTTCTATGCACAACGTACCCGAAGATAAGATTTTCCGCCCTGCTTCTTGGAATGCTTTCGGTATGGATAAAGAAGGTCAGGATTACAGAGCTTGCGCAGCCTATGGACCGATGTACAAAAATATAAGAAAGTAATTTTCAAACCGCGGCAATATGCCGCGGTTTTTTCTTGACTTTTATCTTATTTGTGAATATAATATTATTTGCTATGCGGATGTGGCGGAACTGGCAGTTTTTGACCAAGCCCTCACGGTGTGAGATTAGGCGAAGGTCAAAAAGGCGCCGCGGTCGAAATTTTTAGGCGAAACCTGAGCCGTTAAAAATTTCGGGCACCGCAAGAGTCACGCGGGGCGCGGCTGCCCCTTATAACAATTTAATATGCGGATGTGGCGGAATAGGCAGACGCGCTAGATTCAGGTTCTAGTGAGAGCAATCTCATGTGGGTTCAAGTCCCTTCATCCGCACCAAAGCATTCAAACCCGAACCTTTTACCAATCGGTGAAACGTTCGGGTTTGTTGTTTTCTTAAAAGATGTTAAATAGCCTTTGTTTGTGGCAGTACAGAGTGTTTTGCTCTGTACTGCCACTTCTTCGTTTCAACAGATTTCGTGCATAAAGGAGATTTGAAATGAAGACTACAAAAGCACCTAAAACTAATATAACAAGACTTATTTTCTTTACCATTGCACTTACATATAATCTGTTACTTGGATTATACCTAAAAGACTTCCTTGTACTCTCTCCCATTCTACAGGTATTCTATCTGCTATCAGTCTTACCAACTTTATTTTTAATGGTTAAAATAAACTCAAAAACAATGAGAGCAGTGGTTTATATCTTGCTAATGCTCATTGCTTGTATGAACATTGTTTATGCAATTTATTGCCGTAGAGTATTTCCCATTTTTGCAATCATATCACTTGGTATTGTCTTTATGTATTTTGTTGCTTTTGCCAACGCTACTCATAAAGATAAGTTATTGACGAAAATATATGTTTTAATAGTATCTGCACTTATAGTCGCATTGCTTTTTTTAGCATATATTTTCGTCTACAAACAAAATTGTGTTTCTCTTACCAACGGCCAAGCAACCTTGTGGGATACGAACACCCTTAAACTTGCTGACGAAATTTGTGTCGATTGTGATACTGATGAAGAAAAGGTAAAAGCAATATACAAATGGATGATTTATAATTTTGAGTATGACTATGACCGCGAACCTCTAATACAGTATTTCAATGTTCGTAAAACCTTAAACACACGAAAAGGGATCTGTTATGACTTTTCTCATCTGTTTACCGCACTATGTCGGAGTCAGAACATTCCCTGCTATGTAGTTGATGGCGATAAGCGGGATAACGCTCAATATCACCACACTTGGAATCGAGTTTACTTTGATAGCTCTTGGTGGAGTATGGACGTTACCTTTGATATTGTTCAAACTAAAAATCAAGGAGAACTTTATGGTTTTAGTAAAATTGATGCTTCTTACAATTTTGAAGATGTGTATCTTATAAGAAGAATATATTGATTACATTAAAGAAGGTCTATACCAAAATTGGCATAGACCTTCTTTTACTTATGTCCTATTACTGCATCAGGGAATACAGAGGTCTTTATTAAATCTTCAGGTGCAATCTCTAAAGCATCTGCAATATTGTAGAAAACATCCAGAGAAAAACTGTAGGCCATGTTGGGTGCTTCAATGTTACTCAAAAGCGATCTGCTTATATTTGCTTTCTCAGCTAACTTTTCCTGAGATAATCCCCGTATTCTTCGAAGAGTAGAAATAGCGATACCGAGTTGAATAAAACGGTCTCTGTTTTTATAATCTACTTCCTTTCCCATAATCAAAACCTCACTTATAGACAATAGATTGTTCTTGTATATAATTATACTTTCCCATCAAATTCTTTTCAGTATTTGGGCGTATGCACTTGACTGTAACGGTCAGCAAATATATAATTATAATTATGTATTGTCATTATTTGTATGCGTATGATTTTATATATAAGTGATTGTAGGTGAACTATTAATTATGTCAGAACAAGAAAAAAGAAAGCGTCGATGTTGCTTTACAGGGCACCGACCGGGGAAACTATCTGCTTCCGAAAAAGAAGTCAAAGCAGCTTTACAAAAAGAAATCCGTCTGGCAATCGCAGACGGAATCAATGTTTTTATTACTGGTATGGCTCCTGGCGTAGATATATGGGCAGCTGAGATTGTCTTAGAACTAAGAGAAAAGGAAAATATCCCGCTGAAACTCATAGCGGCAAATCCACATCCTGGATTCGAAAACAGATGGTCAATCGAGTGGCAAAAACGATATGCCAAAATAATGTCATTAGCCGATTACAAAAAGGATGTCAGTCCTCAGTACAGTAGAAACTGTTACCAAATCCGCAACGAATGGATGGTGGATCATTCGGCAAGAGTAATCGCCGTTTGGAACGGCAGTCCCAGTGGAACCAAGAACACCATTATGTACGCAAAGAGAAAAGGTGTTCCTGTAATCAATATTTTAGATAAGTAAGTCTCAATACGCTCAAAAAAATTGAATATGCCCAAACTCCGTTTTGCATCTGATGTTTAACTTGATAGTTAAAGTGCAAAATAATAGTAAAATAAAGATATGAAATGGAGGTTTTGGTATGAAAAAAAGAATTATTACCAATCAAACAATAAACTCGTTCGAGAAATATTTGTTGGAGAACGAAAAGGCATCGGCAACCATTGATAAATATATGCGGGATATCCGTTGCTTTGCCGAGTACGCCGCCGAACACGCACTGGATAAAACATTAGTCCTGGACTATAAAGGAATGTTAGAACAGAACTACGCTATTCGTAGTGCAAACTCTATGCTTGCCGCACTCAATGCTTTTCTGAGATTTGTCGGCTGGAACGATCTTTGTGTAAAGCAATTTAAGGTGCAAAAAGAAACGTACTGTTCCGAAGAAAAGGAACTTACCAAAGCAGAATATATGGCTCTTGTAAGAACAGCTGAGCGAAAGAAAAACGAACGGCTTTCCCTCGTTGTTCAAACGATTTGCGGGACGGGCATTCGTGTCAGTGAATTGCAGAGTATTACGGTGGAGGCTGTACGTAAAGGAGAAGCCATTGTATCCTGCAAGGGAAAAACAAGAAAGATATTTATTGTCAGTGCCCTGCGAAAAAAACTGCTTCGATATGCTACAGAACAGAAAATAAACTCCGGAATAATTTTCGTGACCAAAAGCGGTAAACCGCTTGACCGTAGTAATATTTGGAGAGAAATGAAGAATTTGTGTGAACAGGCCGGTGTTTCTCCTGGGAAGGTATTTCCACACAATCTGAGGCACCTGTTTGCAAGGACTTTTTATGGTATTGAAAAAGATATTGCAAAATTAGCAGACATTCTTGGCCACTCCAACATTAATACCACTCGGATTTATATCATCACAACTGGTGCCGAACATCAGCGCCGTATGGAAAATATGCGACTCATTATATAAAAAGAAAAACCGCTACATTTCAGCAGCGGTTTGAATATCACATAATGGTTATTATGTTGTATTAAACAATAAGAATATACAGTATACCTTCATTAAATGCTTAAAGGCAGCTAAAAATAGGTACAACAAATCAGACCTTTTGAAAACAATAACCAAAAGGTCTTGATTTTCACGCCCAAAATCCGTTAATTTTATGCAAATCTCAATTTTTTTGAAAAACCGCTTGTTTTTTCATATGTATTATGTTATAATGTTTCGTACTTAAAAAGTAACGAGACATGCTTGTTCGGCTTTATGAACAACATAATAACCATTATGTGATATTCAAACCGCTGCTGAAATGTAGCGGTTTTTCTTTTTATATAATGAGTCGCATATTTTCCATACGGCGCTGATGTTCGGCACCAGTTGTGATGATATAAATCCGAGTGGTATT
>JAZSNT010000077.1:0-5519 GCA_045536525.1 Acutalibacteraceae bacterium | reverse complement strand
TTCTATAATCATCAGCGCATCCAACTGAAAACAAAACTGACTCCACTTGAAAAGCGAAGTCAGTTCATTGCTTAAATTTTAATAAATTCTACCATTTAGGCTGTTTTTGTACTGTCTGCACAATTTGGTGCAGTCCAAAACCTGCCGCTTTTTTGATATGGCTTTATTTTTTGAGGAATAAAAAAGCATCTCTACCTTGCGGCAAAGATGCTTTTAAGTTTGATAAATTATTCAGCAGTTTCTTCTATAGGAGCTTCAACAGGAGTTTCTACAACTTCTTCAACTGCTTCAAGAGGAGTTTCTTCTACAGGAGCGGCTTCTTCTACTGTTTCCTCAGCAACTACTTCCTCTTCGGGGAGTAAAGCACGGATAGAAAGGCTTACGCGCTTCTGTTCCAAATCAACTGCGGTGATTTTTGCTTCAACCTCTTGACCGATTTTAAGTTCGTCTTGGGGTTTAGCAATGTGCTTGTTAGCAATCTGAGAAATGTGGATAAGACCATCAACACCGGGGATGATACGAGCAAATGCGCCGTATGTGGTCATGCTAACGATTGTAACAGTTACAACATCATCAACACTGTATTTGTTTTGGAAGATGGTCCAAGGATTGTCTTCAGCCTTTTTGTAACCGAGAGAAATTTTTCTCTTTTCACGGTCGAGGTCTTTCACATAAACCTCGATAATATCGCCAACAGAAACAACCTCTGCAGGGTTTTTAATACGAGCCCAAGAAAGTTCAGAAATGTGAACCATACCGTCAACACCGCCGATGTCTACGAATGCACCGTAGCCGGTGAGTGATTTAACAGTACCGTTGTAACGGTCGCCCACTGCGATGTCTGCCCATACTTTTTCTTCTGCTTCGCGTTTTTGGTCACGGAGTACGCTACGGATAGAGCCAACTGCTCTTCTGCCACGACCGATTTCGATAATGCGGAAAGAAACTTCTTTGCCCTTTAATTCTTCCAAAGAATCGTTTCTCGAAGCAGTTGCCTGAGAAGCGGGGATAAATACGCGAACATTGTTGGTGTATACTACAACACCACCCTTAATAATATCCTTAACAAAGCCGGTGAGAACTTCGCCAGAATCTTTGGCTTCTTTAATTTTGTCCCAACCTGCAATTGCGTCATAACGGCGCTTAGAAAGCATTGCGGTGCCTTCCTGGTCACTTATCTTCATAATAATGAGGTTGATTTGGTCACCCACATTAACTTCCTTAACAAGGTCAACGTCAGGGTCGGCAGAAAATTCAGCGGCGGATATGTATCCTGTAACGCCACGGTCAATATCTACTGTAACTTCTGTTTTGTTAACAGCGATTACGGTGCCTACTACCTTTTGGTCACCTGTAAGGTTGTTTAAGGATGCTTCAAATGCTTCCTCATCAGTCATTTCTTCAAATGTTTTTTCTACAGTTACTTCTAACTGTTCGTCTTTCGGTTGTAAATTTTCCGACATGGTTTTTATTGCCTCCTTTATTATACCTGCAGGTGTAGAAGCACCTGCAACCACTCCAATGTTAAAACATTCTTGCAGTTCGCCAAGCGGTAGTTCATGGGCGGTTTCTATCAAAAATGTTTTTTCGCAGTTGGCTTTGCATACATCATAAAGTTTAGCGGTGTTAGAACTGTGTCTTCCGCCGATAACTATTATGGCATCACTTTTAAGTGATAATGTATGCGCTTCCTCCTGACGCATTGCAGTTGCATTACACATTGTATCAAAAATTTTTACATTTGTACATACTTTTTTTAAATTTTTTTGAACTTTTTGCCATATTTTTGAGTTAAAAGTGGTCTGTGAAACCAATATCACACTTTTATCCCTTAATGTTGGATTGTTTTTGAGCAAAATGTCCAATTCGTCTGTGTCGCCCACGCAGTAATATTCACCTGTTATATGGCCTATAATTCCCTTAACTTCGGGGTGATTTTTATCACCTGCAATAATAGTGATAAAACCGTCATTGGAATGTTCATTTACTATCTTATGAATTTTACCTACAAACGGGCAGGTGGCATTAACATAAGAAACACCCAAACTATCACACAGGTCTAATACTGCTTTTTCCACGCCGTGTGAACGAATAACCAAAGTTTCGTCTTTTAAAACTTCGCAGGGGCTTTCTACAATGCGAACACCTTTTTGTTTTAAATCGTTTACAAGCTGCGGATTATGGATTATGGGACCTAACGTGCATACCTTTTTACCTTCATCCAAAAGGTCGTAAACGGTCTGCACGGCTTTATTCACTCCAAAGCAAAAACCTGCAGTTTTTGCTAAAGTTATATTTCTCATTTTGTGTTGTCCTTAACTATTTTAAGTAAAAGGTCTAAAGATTCTTCCAAATTACACTCGGTAGTGTCGGCAACAATAGCATCGTCTGCCTGTTTTAAAGGTGCGATTTCGCGGTTCATATCGTTATAGTCGCGCTGTACCATATCGTCATAAACTTCTTTGTAGGTGACAGTTGTGCCTTTTTCAATGAGTTCTTTATATCTTCTTTCAGCTCTGGCTTCGGCAGATGCGGTGAGATATATTTTTACAGTAGCGTTTGGAAGTACTACTGTGCCGATATCTCTGCCGTCCATAACAACGTTATTTTCTCGCGCCAGTTTGCGTTGCATTTCAAGTAAGAAAGCGCGTACAGGCGGTTTTGCCGATACGGCAGATGCCATCATAGAAGCGGTTGGAGTTCTTATTTCGTCAGATACGTCTACACCGTCTAAAAAAACTCTTTGTTCACCGTCTAC
This sequence comes from Acutalibacteraceae bacterium, assembly GCA_045536525.1. Lineage (GTDB taxonomy): Bacteria > Bacillota > Clostridia > Oscillospirales > Acutalibacteraceae > UBA737. The sequence goes on along the minus strand of JAZSNT010000077.1, from coordinate 2,761 downwards.
AAAGCGAATGTCTACGGTGGTTTGAGCCAATATACCTTCTATATCACAGTCGAGATTTGTATCGGCTCCTGCACGTGAAAATTTAAGACCTATGGTGCGGTAGAGTGCGCCTGTATCTACGTAGATGAAACCTAAATTTTCGGCAGTTTTACGTGAAAGTGTACTTTTACCTGCACCTGCAGGGCCGTCAATAGCAATAGAAATCATAATAAATCTCCTTTAAGTTTTAATTTTAAGCATTTTTACCCGCTAAAAAGCCTGTGGAAAATGCGATTTGTAAATTGAAACCGCCCGTATAGGCGTCAACGTCGATTATTTCGCCTGCAAAGAAAAGACCTTCTACAAGCTTTGATTGCATTGTTTTTGGGTCTATTTCTTTAACCGAAATGCCGCCGCTTGTGATAATGGCTTCTTCAATAGGTCTGAAACCTGTTATATGAAGCGCTAGATTTTTTATTATATTAACAAAAGCAGCACGCTCTTCGCGGTTTATTTGATTGACTTTTTTGCTTGGTTGGATATCGGAAAGTCTGACTATTACAGGTATAAGGCTTTTGGGTAACAGTTTATCGAGCGAGTTTATGAAGTCTTTATTTTGCATTTCACCGAAATCTCTTAAAATGCGGTTGTCAAGTTGCTCGGGGGAGAGCGCAGGTTTCAGGTCAATAAAAGCAGTATAGTTTTTCTTGCCCATATAACGTATATGTGAAGAAGCCGACAAAACAAGCGGACCTGATATACCGAAATGGGTAAAAAGCATTTCGCCCATTTCACTAAATAAAGGTTTTTTCTTGCCGTCTTCAAATACGCTTAAAGTGACGTTTTTAAGACTCAAACCGCTTAAATGTGTACAAAAACCTTCGTGAACGGTAAGCGGTACTAACGACGGTTTGAGTTCGGTCACAGTATGACCCAGAACAGTTGCCATTTTGTAGCCGTCGCCCGTAGAACCCGTAAGGGGATAGGACATACCGCCTGTGGCGATAATTACGCTATCGGCAGGGATAATATCACCGTTTGTAAGTTTTACACCTATGACTTTTTGTTCGCTTAATATAATCTTTTCAGCGGTGACGGTTAAAGTTTTAACGTCGTTTTTCTTTGCGGTTTTAACCAATGCATCAACGATATCAACCGCTTTGTCTGAAACGGGGAAAACACGGTTGCCACGCTCGGTTTTAAGCGGAACACCCCAGTTTTCAAACATATCCATAAGATTTTTGGGGGTAAGATTTGAAAAAGCAGAATATAAAAACTTGCTGTTTTTAGGGATGTTGGCTATTAGTGTGTCAATATCACAGTTGTTACAAAGGTTGCATCTGCCTTTGCCCGTTATCATAAGTTTACGGCCTGCACGTTCATTCTTTTCAAGCAAGGTTACGTTATTACCCGTTTTTTCTGCGGCGGTTATTGCCGCCATAAGCCCTGCTGCGCCTGCGCCTATTATAACAACGTTTTTCAAATCTTTCACCACCTTAACTAATTTATTATATCATATTTGCAGTCAAATGTAAAGTTATTATAAAGAAAACAGCGCTTCATACGAAGCGCTGTTTGTTTAGTCATTGATTAAAGGCATAGGCTCATTTGTAGGACCGTTGATTTTAAGAATATTGGGTCCGTTGTCCTGCGGTACAAATTCGGCAATATCTATACAGGTCATACGCGGTTCAACCTGTGTATCGCTATTGTGAGCGTGGTAAACGCAAACAAGCTTGCTGCCGTCTTTAGAGGTTGTAAAGCAGTGGTGACCTGTGCCGAAGACCTTATCACTTTTCTTTAAAATGGGGTTGTGCTCATACTTTTTAAAAGGACCGAGCGGACTGTCAGATACAGCGCAACCGATAGCATAATCTTTATTTCTGAAATCATTTGCTGAATATGTAAGGTAATAATATCCGTTGTGTTTAATAACAAACGGACCCTCGGTGCCGATTTCGCCCTCTACTACTATTTCCCAAGGGTGTTCGGCAGGGGTTATGAGAATAGTGTGTGCTCTCGTCAGCCGATAGCATATCTTCATTCATTTTAACGCCTACAATTTGGTTGGAGCGCGTATCACGGTAATAAAGATAAATACTACCGTCATAATCCTCAAAAAAACTACCGTCAAAAGCGGGGTAATCAAAAAGGAACTTTTTCTCTTCTTGGATAAACGGTCCTAACGGGTTATCTGCTACTGCTACGCCCAAATGATGTTCTACTGTGTATATCATATAAAATTTGCCGTTTTTAAAAATTACCTCGGGTGCCCAAAAGCCAAGAAGATAACCGTCACATATATAAGGTTCGCCCTTTACGTCGCCTTTTTTAAGGCAAAGACCTTTGTCTTCCCAGACGATCAAATCGTCAGATACAAAAACCTTATAGCCGTATTCTATTGTGTTTTCTTCTGCGTTCGAAGTATAGAGATAATATTTACTTTCGTGTAAAAGTACAAATGGGTCGGAAGTCTGAAAAACGGGGTTTTGGTAAGTTTTCATTGCGGAAACTCCTTCTGTATGTGTGTTGATAGTATTATGATATAATAAATAAAATTAAAAAACAATAGTCAATTCCAATATTTAGTGGACAAATCCGACTTTATTTTAAATTATAGTTTGGCGGCGAGCCGCCGCTGTGGACTGCACCAAATTGTGCAGACAGTACAAAAACAGCCTAAATGGTAGAATTTATTAAAATTTAAGCAATGAACTGACTTCGCTTTTCAAGTGGAGTCAGTTTTGTTTTCAGTTGGATGCGCTGATGATTATAGAAATGG
>JAZSNT010000073.1:0-51639 GCA_045536525.1 Acutalibacteraceae bacterium | reverse complement strand
TTCCTTGATTTGTGGTAGTAATTCTAATGTGTGTTGATATCTTCGTGGCATAAAAATACCCTCCTATGGTAATTGTTTAAATTCTACCATAGGAGGGGGATTTTTTCTATTGTCCGTTTTTACTGGACTTGTTCAAAATTCGCAGGGTTTTATTGTTTTGCGGTATGTTTTAAATTAGATAAAATAAATTTTAAATCCGATAAAAAATATAAGTTGTATATAAAATATGGTTATGCTAAAATGAAAACATAGGGTGGTGAAAGCATGGAACATATTACGGTAGGTAGAAAATATAATGAAGGAAAAGTGGCTTTTGTGGAGTGTGCGAAAAATATATCACTCGATAATATAGATATTAAAGACAAATGTTTTTTGCTTATAATTCTTGGAAAAGGCAGTTTGGAGTTTAGAGTTGGTAAGGAAATAATTTCTGCTACTGCGCCGTCGTTTTTGTGTTTCCCCGAAACAGAAAATCCGTTATTATTATCGAAAACCAATGCGCATTATACTTGTGTGTATTTTCATCCTAAATTTTTAAATATCAATATGAATTTTGGTCTTTTAAGGTCCGAAAAATATTGTGATATAGCAACTACGCACGATATGTTTATGCTAAAACCGTTTATTGATAAAGCGTATGTTGTGCCGATTGTGGATACACAGGTTGAAAAAATAGAACACGCCGCCGATTGTATGAATATGGAACTTAAAGAACAGCGTGATTGGTACTGGTCTTGCCGTGGACGTGCATACTTTATGGAGATTATTATAGCATTAGAGCGTATGTACGGGCTATTGGTTACGGAATGACCGATAAAAATTCCGATAAGGTGCCTATTATTAAAAATCCAAGACTTCGTGATGCGGTACTTTATATAGAGGGGCATTACGGCGAAAAAATCACATTATCTGATATTTCTTTAAGCGCAGGGCTTAATCATACTACCCTTACAAGACTTATAAAAGCAGAACTTGGTTGTACGCTTATGGATTATTTGACACAGTATCGTGTTTCTGCTGCCAAAAAACAACTGGCTTTTACTGAGGTGCCCATAAAAGATATTGCAAGTATGACAGGTTTTAAAACAGTACAGCATTTTACACGCATTTTTAGGGAGTACACAGGTCTTCCGCCTGCCGAATTTCGTAAATTGGCAGTGCAAAAAAGAAAGGATGAAATAAAATGAAAAAGTTAATGATATTGCTTTTGGTTTTTGCCTTGGTAGCGAGTTTTTGTGCTTGTGGAGAAGTGAAAAATGCCGAATTACCCGAAGATTTATCCTCGGTGCTTGATGCGCAAAGTGCTGATGTCGGACAGGGTATTTCTTCTAAAAAAGAAACCGTATTGAGCAAAGAACAGTCCTCTAAATCTGAAAGTAAAAAAACAACAACGGCAAAAACAGAAGAAAGAAAAATAACTTTTAAAAATACATTACCGAAAGCGTATTTTTCTTCAAAAGACGCAAATGTGCGTTATACCGATATGGTAAATCTTAAAGACGGCGGATTTGCGGTATGCGGACACCGTGATTTAGAGGATTATCCGCAGTCACTTATCCGTTTTTACGATAAGAACAATAAACTTTTGAAGGAATTTACTTCTGCAACAGGGAATGGCTTCGAAAAAATGGCAGTGTGCAGTGACGGTGGGTTTATAGCAGCTTCATACTGCCCGCCTTACGTTACTAAAATAAACAGCAGTCTTGAAATCGAATGGGTTAAGGAATATGAAGACGTAACCTTAGAGGGTAGAGTACAGGATATTGAAGAAATTTCGCCTGATTGTATCGCAGTTTTGTTTGTTTCTAATTATGCGGTGGGTGAAAGACTCAAAATTGCTTACTTGGATAAGAACGGAAATCTTATAGAAACGGCTGATTTGATGAAAAATGTTGAGCCTCAGGATGCTGATATTATACCTGACGGCAAAGGCGGCTTTTATCTTATAACTTCTTGCGACAGAACGCTGGCAGAAACTTTTTCTCTGGTCTTCAAAAAGTATCAAAGCCGGAAAGAATCAGAAGTTGCCGTGCTTAAATTTTCGAGCGACAGAAAACTTGTATCTGCAAATGTTTTTGGCGGAGACGGAAAAGACTGGGTTGAAGAAGCGACGTTAGACAATAATGGGAATATCTATATCGTAATAGGTACGGACAATCTCGAAAAAGATGATTTCTGGCAAATGGAAATAGGGGAACATGGTTATTACCGCCGTATGCTTATAAAATTGGATAGCAAGTGCAAAGTGCTTTATAAATCTCCGCTTTCAAGTTGGGGTATGGCGGTAGATTGGAATTTTGGTGTGCATATCAAAGATAATAAAGCTTATGTTGTGGGTATGTCACGTTATTTTGATGGGTATCAGAACCAATATACCTGTTCTCAAATATCAAAAGGAGATGACGGAGCAACCGCTGTGTATATTACTTGTTTTGACAAAAACGGAGTCGAACAAGGCAGAAGTATATTCAATTGCGATGCAAATACTCAACCGTGCGATTCGGCAATGATGGCGGACGGAACAATAACGATTGCGGGTTTGGTATCTTATAATTATAATCCTTTTAATCTTGATATTCCGCAAAGTGTAGATTTTGCAGCGGCGATTTTTGTTCATAAAAATTAGAAAAGCGAAGTATAAAATATAACCTCGAGTGATAAGTTCATTCGGGGTTTGGTGTAAATATTATATGATGAATTTCAAATGACGTATTGTATAAGTTTTTTATGTGTGATAAAATATTTTTATGAAAATTTTTCGACGGGGCGGTGAATAAAAATGAGAAAAACCTGCTGTTTTTTATTGGCTTTTATTTTTTTGTTTCTTTGCTCGTGTACTAAGAGAGCGGTTGTGGTTTATGACGAACCGTCAAAGGAAACAACTGTAGAGAGCGAAATGCAAGGCGGAGAAAAATTACAGGGTAAAATTGAGTATGCCACGGCGTTTTCAGAAGGTAAAGCTTTCGTGAAAGTTGTGGACGACGATAAGAATTACTGCATAAACAAAAAAGGTCAAATCATTTTTGAGCTTGGCGGTATTGTTTTTGTAAGCAACAGCAGTTTCGGCGCAAAGGTACACGGTTTTCACAATGGAATCACTTTGATTAGCGATATATACGGTATGGGATATACCACGGTTTGCGATAAAAACGGAAAAATCACAACCGCTACCGATATGGGTGTCGGGATGTTTTATCCCGATGCGGTAAAAGACGGTTATATAATAACTTTTACTGAACTTTCGGGTCAATTAGGTGTGCTTAATCGCAAACTTGAATGGGTCGTGAAGCCGTCGCGTGAACTTGCAACTGCACTCGGTATAAAAGAAGATAATGGCGCACGTAATTTGGCTATGTATTATAAGGACAATATACTTTATACCCAAACAGGTTGTTTGGATATAACAACGGGGGATATTATTTCGGGCAATTTCGAAAGCATTGGTATTGCAAAACATAGTAAAGATTCTGCAAACTGGAACACAGAAGATTACGGTTTCAGTTATAATGACGGCAAAAAAACGTACAAAATGGTGGATGTTTCAAATATAGGTTATACGGAGTATGGTTATTGCACCACTAAAATAGAAGGCGGCGGTTTTGTAGACGGAAAAGCCCCCGTTGTGTTTGGTGATACTGATAAGTGGACGCATTTTTCGGTGATTGATGAAAAAGGAAAAGCGCAGTTTATGCCGGTGAGATTTGGGGGTTATATAAGCCAAATATATATTTCTGACGGTAAAATTTTGGTGATAGGGAATAATGGCGAAAAAGCAACGCTTAAAACGTATGATATTAAAGGCAAAAAACTTGGTGAATTAAAAAATATCCCAGAAGATTTAAATACGACGTATTATTTTAGTGATTCAATGATTATTGTAAAACAAAGCGGACTTACGGGAACGGGTGTAGAAAAAACCGCCGAAATCTATGATATCAATTTAAAATTAATATTTTAATCAATAAAAAGTAAAAGTAATCGGGTTGAGCAAATTTGCTCGACCCGATTACCTTATGTATGACATGAGTTAAAATCGAAAGAGTATTTAAAAATATAGGTATATAATAAAATAAATAATCAAAAAAGTTGCGTAGAACTAAAAGTTTTAAAAACGTACTAACGCACAAAAGGATACAATTAGAACATTTTAGATAAATGATATCATACAACCTCACATCCCATATAATAATGCATAAGTATTTCTTTATAGTCGCTACCCTGTTTTGCCATATAGTTCGCACCGTTTTGACTCATTCCCACACCGTGACCGTAACCGTAGACCGTAAATGAGAAACTGCCGTCTTTTTGGGTTACTTCGAAATTCGAAGATTTAAGATTTAATGCGGAGCGTAATTCGCTACCCTTAATTTTTTCACCGCAAACGGTTATGGTTTTAACTGTGCCTGATTCGGTGCGTTCGGGGGTCGAAAAAACATTTTTTGTATCTTTGGGTATGGTTATTTTCAAAGCGGTGGCCAATTGTTCTGCGGTGAATTGGGCGGTAGAAATATAATCGGCGGCGAGTTTGTCACCAACACTTGCTACTGCCTGTAAATAGGGGTACTCCTTGCCCCAAACGTTTTTGGCACTTTCGGTTTTGCCTGAAGATAAAGAGTGATAAACCGACAAAATGATATCACCGTTATAAGTAAGTTTTTGATTTAATACCGATTTCACGGCGTTTCGGATTTTTTGCTCATAAGTTTCGGCGTTACTGCCCCATTTTTTAGTTGTTTCTTCGGGGGATATGTAGCATTGGTCGGTGGTGTAATCGTCCGAAATATCGTAATCTTTATCGCTGTTTTCACGTTTTCGCCAAAGTGCAAAGGTATAAGCGCAAACCGCCTGAGCTTTTAGCGCTTCTTCTTCGTATAATGCAGGCATTTCACCTGCCACGACACCGCAAATATAATCTTCAATTGTTAATGTTTCTATTTTTTCGGTTTTGCTCATCAACACCTTGAAAGTTTCTGTTTCAGTTTCCAAGGGTGTTTCGGTTTGTGTTGCAACAGTTTGAGAGATTTTACTTTCGGTATTCTGGGTTATTGCACATAAGGGCAGTAACAATAGGATTGCTAATAAAATAACTGAGAGCGAAAATATTTTTTTCATAAAAAACCTTCTTTTTACACATTGATATTGACATTTTTGGGTCTACATTATAATATTAAATATATGATGCTAAATGCTTTTTAATGTTATTTTGGAGAGAATGTAATGAATTTTAAAAAGATAATGACAACCTTTTTTATATGTTTGCCGGTGTGTATTACAGCCCGTATTTTGCAGATTGTGTTTACAATCGAAAAGAGCAACGGTTTTTATCTAGACGGATTTGATACATTTGGCAATATTATGATGATTTTAATAGGAATTGTTTGTGTACTTTTGTTTTTTGTGGCATTTAAAGCTTATAAAACACCTGAAAAAACACCACGGATAAACCTTGCCATGTCGGTAATTTCCTATGTTTTGGCGGCGGCATTTTTGTTTGAGCTATTTTTTGAATCGGTAGCGCCCACCACTCCCGACTGGCAAAAGTATGCCGTAAAAGTTATAACGATTGCGGCGGCGATTTATTTTGTGTTATTCGGCAGTTCGCATTTTTGTAAAATTAAAATGCCAAGGCTTGTACACGCCATTCCTGCGGTTTACGCAATCGCAAGGACTATATTTACCTTTATAAATATTTCTTCTTTGGCATCTATTAGTGATAATGTTTTGCTTATGGCATCTTATTGTGTTTTAATGCTTTTCTTTATAAATTACGGCAAACTTTACAACGGTCTGGATGTAGAGGTTAATTTCCGTAAAATATTGGCGACCGGTCTTGCATCTGCTACTTTGTGTGCGTCGCAGTCGGGGGCGTATTTGCTTGTCAATCTTTTTGGTAGCGGTTACACGCACAGTGATACAAGTGTGATATTTACTTTATTTGCAATAAGCGTATTCATCGTGGTATTTATTTTGGCTCATTTTAAAACAAATAAAAAAGAGCATATTTAAGTTTTAAATATACTCTTTTAAAGTAAAATATATACAAGCGCAAATAAAAGCCGTTTATCGGCTTTTTCGCTTAATAGAAGCAAAAGCAGACCTAAAATGAGTGTCATATCTCCGTCGCTTTTTAAATTATCCAAAAACGGAAGCCCTAATCCCGAAAAAAGTGACGGTGGGTTCGTCGGAGGTGGTTTTTGGAGTTCGGGCTGTTTATGACTGCTTTGGGAGTTCATCTGCTTCATTTTTTCAATAGCTTCTAGTCGCTTGTTTTCAAAATCGGACTTTGTCATAGCAATTTACCTAAAACACCGCTTTCTTTTAAAATCGGCAAAAGTTCTAAAAGCCGTAAAATCTTTATTGCAGTATCTACTTTTTCTTGTTTTTCTTTGCTTAAATGCGGCTTTAACGCCAGTAAAAGATTGGTACGTGCATCGTTTTGCTGATTGTTTAGTTTTGATACAATCGTCATTATATTCCCCAGTTCTTCGCCACCGAACGAACCGAAAACTGAATCGTCTTCGGTTTCCTCGTCCTTATCTGAAAGTATGCTTTCAGCCATTTGCCGCACACGGTTCATACTTTCGGGGTCGTTAAGTATTTGGGAAAGTTTCTGGTTTAAATCATCCATTTTTATTTCCACCGAAAAGTTTCAAAAGCATTTTGGCTTGCGGGCTTTTTAAAACCTCTGCCATTTTTTGCTTATCAGATAATATTTCGTCCAATTTTTGCTTGTCTTTGTCGGACAGTTTATTTACAAGCGATGAAGCATCACCCGATTTGGTGGCGTTTTCTAACGTTTTACGGTCAATTTTGCCGTCACTCATTTTTATGATGCTTTCTATGGATGTTTTGTCATTGTTCATATAAATTCCCCCTGTAATATATTTATGCAGTTGTTTTGAATTGATTACTTCTTCCTTTTGGGAGAAGCCTTTCAGATGAAATTGATACTCCCTCAGTCACCTTGCGGTGACAGCTCCCTCATAGAAGGAGCCTTTTAGATGAAATTGATGTAAAGGTGATTTTTTGAGAATAGTAGTTATTTCTGATTCGCACAATCGTGGCGATATAATAGAAAAAATCCTTTATGCACAATCGGATGCACAGGCGGTATTTTTCCTCGGTGACTGTGCTTCGGATATTGAAGATTTGCAGTACGTTTTCCCCGATAAAAAATTTTATATTTTAAGTGGTAACTGTGATTATTTTTCGACCTTTCCGTCAACTGCGGTAGTATTGGTGGGAGGCAAAAAGATTTTTTACACACATGGGCACACCTTGTCGGTTAAATACGGAGTGGAACGTATTATAGAGTCGGCCAAGCAAAACGGTTGCGAGATTGCGCTTTACGGCCATACACATATATCTAAAATATTATATGAAGACGGCGTTTACGTTGTGAATCCCGGTTCTTGCTCAAAAGGTCGCGATTTTCACGAATCGTATGCAGTCATTGATATTTGTGATAATGGTATAATGCCTATTATAGTAAATTTGTAAGGAGTTTTTATGAAAGTTTTGCTTCATTGTTGTTGCGCCCCTTGTTCGCTTTCCTGTATAGAACCGTTACAAAACGAAGGGTTTGAGTTATCTCTGTTTTGGTATAACCATAACATTCATCCTTTTAAGGAATATGAAGCGCGTCGAGATTGCCTTTTACAGTATGCAAGGGAAATCGGTTGTGATATAAGGGTTAAGGAAAATTACGGTTTGCGACAATTTGTTAAAAACGTTGCAGATAATATAGACGGACGGTGCGTGTACTGTTACAGCCACCGTTTAGAAGAAACGGCACGTTATGCAAAGGAAAACGGGTTTGAATATTTCACTACAACGCTTTTTGCAAGTCTTTACCAAGACCACGAATCCATAAAAGCGGCAGGGGAAAAATATGCCGCACAGTATGGGGTTGGATTTTTGTACCGAGATTTTCGTTCTAATTTCCGTGAGGGTAATGCAAAAGCAAGGGATAATGGATTTTATATGCAAAAGTATTGCGGTTGCATTTTTTCGGAAGAAGACAGATACCAAAAACAAATAATACGTGACAAACAAAAATTCGGAGAAGAATAATGGAAACAATTTATGACGTTGTGATTATAGGCGGTGGCCCTGCCGGTTATACGGCGGCGCTTTATGCATCCCGCGCAGGACTTCATACCCTTATCATTGAAAAAATGTCGGCAGGCGGTCAGATGACTCTTACCGGTGATATCGATAATTACCCCGGCTTTCCTGATGGGATAGACGGCTTTTCTTTGGGGATGAGTATGCAGTCGGGCGCTGAGCGTTTTGGCGCTGAAACTCAATATGATGAAATTGTAGCGGTTGATTTTAGCGGAAAAATAAAAAAAGTTAAAACCCTTACGGGTGAAATATCGTCAAAAGCGGTTATTATAGCTACGGGTGCTAATCCACGTGAATTAGGTATTGAAGGTGAGTACGGTCTTACGGGTCGTGGAGTGCATTATTGTGCGCACTGTGACGGTAGATTTTATAAGGACAAGACCGTTGTTGTAGTTGGCGGCGGTAATTCCGCTGCGGCGGATGCACTTTACCTTTCACGCCTTGCTAAAAAGGTTTATTTAATTCATAGACGTGATACACTACGTGCTACTAAGATTTATCACAAACCGTTACTTGAAACGCAAAACGTAGAATTTTTGTGCGACTGTGCAGTGCAAGCTTTTATAGCGGACGATAAGTTTTCGGGAGCAGTTGTTAAAAACCTAAAAACACAAGAAGAAAAAAATCTTTTGTGTGACGGTTTGTTTGTGAGTATTGGCAGAAAACCTGCTACCGATTTTTTGAAAAATGCGGTAGCGCTTGACCAAAACGGATATATAATTGCCGATGAAAGTTGTAAAACCAATATAGATGGCGTTTTCGTGGCGGGTGACGTGCGCACCAAAATTTTAAGGCAGGTAGTTACCGCTGTATCGGATGGTGCTGTTGCCGCTAATAGCGCAGAAGAATATATAAGCGAAAAATTTTAAAACTAAAACCGAGGGAACAAACAGTTCTCTCGGTTTTGAGTTATTTCTTGTTTTTTTAAGCGCGTTGGTACGATACTCTCTGGGGGTTACGTCTTTGATTTTTGAAAAGCAACGGTCAAAAGTTCTTGTCGAGTTATAACCAACGGCAAAAGCGATTCCGGTAATAGAACTTTTGCCTGATTTTAAAAGTTCACATGCTTTACGCAGACGCAAAGAATTTATATAATCGCTGAAACTTATGTGTAGTCGTTTAGTAAAAATATGCGAAACATAATAGCGACTTATGTGCAAAGAATCCGAAATGGTGGCGAGTGAAATATCGTTCATATAGTTTTCGTTGCAAAAGGTTATTATATCTTTTGTGACGTCGGTGTTATTAGTGGGGATTTTTTGCAAATTTGTACAGTTCAAAAATTCACCAAAAAGGATTAGCCTACATCCACGCAGTTGCGCTTCGGCAAAATCGTTAAAAAAGCAAGTGTTGGTTAAAAAATTGTCTTAATTTCATCAAAAGCAAAGAAGCGACCCGTAAAGAGCCGCTTCTTCGTGCAAAAATAAAATAAAAAGAAAGAGGAAAAACTCAAACATTGTAACTGTGTGTGCGTTCGTTCTTTATAACGCGCATACGTCTGCGACGGATTGACGCAAAAATTTTTTCTTCAAAGGCTACAAGACGCTCCTCATGGAAGATGCACCAGATAAGTGCCGAAGCACCTGCTATTTCTAATAACGTGATTATAATATCAGTAAAAGTCATTTTTGTTACCTCCCGAACATTTGTTCGTCATCTTTATTATAATATACAAAACACGGTTTGTCAAGCATTTTTTTAAATTTTTTTCTTTTCTTTTTTTGGTTTTGTTGTTGTTATTATAATATGCGATATGTCCGATAAACAGTACAACACATAATTTTTTGGGGTTGTTACATATAAATAAAAATTGCAGATATGTGGCATAAAAGATGGTAAACAAATGTCAATTGACTTTTTGTCGTAAAAGGAGTATAATTGCGGTATAGAAAGTATTTAAGTAAGGGGGGAAGGCATGGGAAAATTGCTTTCACTCTTTGGGATAGAAAGGTCTTATGTGAGACTTGGTTTATCCACAAAGGAAAAAGAAATCACCCAAAAGCTTGCCCGTTGGATAATGCTGTCGGTGGCTTTGGGTTTTGTACATTTTGTAGTTCAGATGGCGGCGCTTGTAAATACCTGCCTTATGGTGTTCGTATGGCGTGATGCCAGAAAATTGCTTTTTAAATATAAGATGGCTTATCCCACCTTTGCTTTTCTTATTACTACCTGCATAGTGGCGGTAATAAGGGGCAACTGGGTTGGGTTTGGCGCTTCTTTTCTTTTTGGCTCTATGTTTATTGTGTTTTTTATAGCAAGGGCTATTCTTACAAAAAGTATGGTGGAAAATTCTATTTCATATATAATAATGTTTTCTAATGTTGCAGTATTGGTGGCAGTAGTTGAAAAGATTTATTTCATCATAATCGGCAAAGGCGGTCACCGTTGTTACAGCGTTTCGGTTAATCCGAATTTTTACGGACTTATGACCGTGTTGGCTGTTTTGTTCTGTGTTTATAAAATCGTAAATATGGATAAAAAGCGTGGTGCATTTATATTTTCTGTTATTATGAATATAACAGGCCTTACTCTTTGTGGCAGCGTGTCGTTGTGGGTTGTAATGGCACTTATGGTTGGAGGATATTTACTGTTCAGTAAACATCATAAATATTTTTTGATTTTTTCATCCGTTATAGTTTTGGCTACTGTTTTGATTGCGGTTATGCCTCAGCTTATGCCACGTATTTCCGAAGTGGGCGGTAACGACGGTACGGCAAGCAGTCGTTTGTATATTTATGAATGTACAATAAATACGTTGGATGAATATCCGCTTTTTGGTCGTGGTTTTTTATCTTATCGCCAATGGCGTTTGGATTTTCCCGAAATTTATTCCAAAGGTATAAAGGACGTAAATCTGGCGCATAACATTGTGCTCGACAGTCTTTTGTCTCACGGCATAGTGGGAACTGTGCTTATAGGCTCGGCATTTATAATGTTTATTGTAAGCGTTTTAAATACTGTTAAGCGTGTGTGGTCGGGCAGAGTGCAGTCTTATTCTTTTCCGCTTTTGGGCGCGGTGCTTTTAGGAATTGCGCCGTACAGTATGATAGATACCACTTACGTATGGTGTCAGGCGGGAATGATTATCTTGTTTGTGTTTGCGTTTATCGGGGTGGATGAACGGGTAGAAATACCGGATGAAAAGCTGTTGGAAATTAAAGAAACGGTTAACGTGTAATAAAAAAATCAGATGCGAAAGCATCTGATTTTTTATATTTGTAAAACTGAAAATCCGTAAGGCGGGAGATTAAGCGTTTCTCCGTCGTTACTAATGCCCAAAAGGCATTTTGCTGATTTGAATTCTTTGGGCAATTCAATTTGGCTTTTTTCATGCCAACGGCTTGCTGCGATAAGCAGTTGCGAGTCGCCTTTTTTGCGGATGTAAGCAATTTCTCCGAAATTAGCATACACGGGAATAAATTCACCCGAGCAAAAAACTTTACTCTGACGTCGTATAGTACCGAGCGCTTTGTAAAAACGCAGTAAATCGTCATCGGTGTTGTCCCAAGGGAAAGCGGCACGGCAAAACGGGTCGCCGTATCCTTGCATACCGACTTCGTCGCCGTAATAAAGTGACGGGATACCGGGGAGGGTGTACTGTATAAGCGCGCCGACTTTTAAAAGCGCCACCGCTTTTTTATATTCTTCATCGGTTAAACTTTGTTTTGATTGCCACTCACGGTCGGAGTTTTCAATCTTACCCTTGCCTAAAAGGGTGAGTATTCGTGGTGTATCGTGTGTTCCTATGTGATTCATGAGCAGTTTTATTGCAGGTTTGGGATAATTTTCTAAAATTTCCAAAACCGTATCAACCAAATCACGTGAGTTGCCGCCGAGTAAATAGTTGGTTATGGCATTGGCAAACGGGTAGTTCATAACCGAGTCGAGTTGTTTTCCGCGCAAGAATCTGCGGCGACTGTCATAACTTATTTTGTTGGTTGCATCTTCCCATACTTCGCCTAAAAGAAAGTTGTTTTTATTATCGGTTTTGATTGCTTTGCGGATATTATCCAAAAAAGCATTGGGCAGTTCGTCAGCAACGTCCAAACGGAAACCTTTTATGCCTTTTTTAAGCCAATATCGTATTACACCGTTTTCGCCTGTTATAAATTCGGTAAACTCAGGATTGTCTTCTTCCACTTCAGGCAAAGTCGGCACACCCCACCAAGCTGAATAACCGAGTTCACTATTGTCAAATTTATACCAGTTGCGGTAAGGAGAATCGGCATTGTCCCAAGCGCCCGTAGAGTTATACCGCCCATAGCGGTTAAAATAAATGCTGTCGTCGCCTGTGTGAGAGAAAACGCCGTCTAAAATGATATAAATACCCTGTCTTTTTGCTGATTTTATAAGATTTTCAAGGTCGGACTTTGTGCCGAGCAGAGGGTCTACTTTCATATAATCGGCAGTGTTATATCTGTGGTTGGAGTGTGATTCGAAAATCGGGTTTAAATAAATGCAGTTTACCCCAAGCGCTTTAAGGTATGGTAATTTAAGTTCTATACCTTTAAGGTCACCGCCGTAATAGTCGTTTCCAAGGCATTTAAAGTTGTCGTCTTGTCGAAATTCGGGTTGTTTATGCCAATCGTTTACGATATAGCGGTCTTTTGGCACACGGGTCTTCTTCTCTCCCGAATTATAAAAACGGTCGGGGAAAATCTGATAAATTATACCGCCGTCAAGCCAGTCGGGTGTGGTGAAATCTTTATCGTATACCGTTAGTTGCCAATCGTCACCGTCGTTTGATACGATACCTAACGAATGTTCACTTTTCTTTATGAAAAATTCGCCGAATTCACTTTGGTATTTAAAGTGATACCAATAAAGACCTTCGTTTTGCGAAATTTCACATTCGTAAAAACGGTAATCTTCCAAAGTTTCACCGGGCAACATAGGGATATATGAAATGCAGTTGTCCTTATCGTCTTTTAAAACCATATAAACGTTTGAAACAAGTGCATCATTATGAAGCAATACTTTAAGCCGAAGAGTTTCCCCCTCGGCCAAAGCACCTAATTTATTACGGTATAAAGGATTTCTTGAATCAAACGGATAATAGTTCATAATCATTTAAGTGGTGTCACGTTCCAAATGTCACGTGCGTAGTCTTCTATTGAACGGTCGGCGGAAAAAATGCCCGATTTTGCAATATTGGTAAGCGACATTTTCTGCCATCTTTCACGGTCACCATAAAGTGCAGAAGCTTTTGCTTGTGTGTTGTGATAATCAGCAAAGTCAGCAAGTGCCATATAGGTATCGTGATTTTTAAGTGTGTTGTAAATATCGTCAAAACGCTGACCCCCAAAGCCATGGCCTATAAAGTCGAGCGCATCACGAAGAATGGGATTGTTGTTGTAATATTTATCAGGGGTGTAGCCGTGTTTTTGAAGTTCCAGAACTTCCGGTGTCTGCATACCGAAAATCAAGATATTTTCATCGCCCACGGCAGAGTGTATTTCAACATTTGCACCGTCTTCGGTACCCAGAGTAATAGCGCCGTTCATCATAAGTTTCATATTGCCTGTACCCGAAGCCTCGGTAGAAGCCAAGGATATCTGCTCGCTTATATCGGCGGCAGGAATCATCAGTTCTGCCATAGTAACACGGTAGTCTTCAAGGAATAAAATCTTGATTTTGTCTTTTACTTGCGGGTCATTTTCAACAACCTTAGAAAGAGTATAAATCATTTGAATAATTTGTTTTGCAAGTAAATAACCGGGAGCGGCTTTCGCACCGAAGATGTAAGTTTTGGGTGCGAAAGGTGCGTTTGGGTTGTTTTTGATAAACTGATATTCGCTAATAATATTAAGCACGTTAAGGTGTTGACGTTTGTATTCGTGTAAACGTTTTACCTGCATATCAAAAATAGAATCGGGATTTAAAACAATACCGTTTTGTTTTTCGATGTATCTGGCAAAGCGCTCTTTGTTGTGGCGCTTGATTTTTGCCAAGTTTTCCAAAACGGCATTATCGTCTTTAAATGCCATAAGTTTTTCGAGTTCACCTGCATCGGTTATAAAACCGTCGCCGATAGTCTCACTCAAAAATTCGGTAAGTTTTGGGTTTGCGCAACAAAGCCAACGGCGGTGTGCAATACCGTTTGTTACGTTTTTGAACTTTTCGGGGGTCATTTTTGCATAATCGCTGAAAAGTTGTTTTGCAATGATGCCGCTGTGAAGTTTGGAAACACCGTTTACAGCGTGGCAGGTTGCAACGCAAAGATTTGCCATACGTACAACGCCGTTTGATATAACGGCGGTACGTTCTGCAAGGTCAAAATCGCCTGTTTTTGCAATAACTTCTTCACGGTAACGGCGGTCAATTTCTTTGATAATCTGATACACACGGGGGATACGTTCTTTAATAAGACTGTCGGGCCAACATTCAAGCGCTTCGGGCATAATAGTATGGTTAGTGTATGCTACCGTGCCTTTTACAATATCCCAAGCCTTTTCCCAAGTATAACCGCACTCATCCAACAAAAAGCGCATAAGTTCAGGGATTGCGATTGTGGGGTGGGTATCGTTAATGTGAATGGCAACCTTTTCGGGCAGGTTTTCAAGTGTGTTGTAGTGACGTAAATGACGGCTTAAAATATCCTGAATAGAAGCTGAAACCAAGAAATATTGCTGACGCAAACGCAAGGATTTACCTTCGATATGATTATCTGCGGGATAAAGAATTTTAGAAATATTTTCTGCCATGGCACGCCCTTCGATAGCACGTAAATATTCACCCTGATTAAAGGCGGACATATCAAAGTCGTGACATTCGGCACTCCAAAGTCTTAGTGCGTTTACGGTTTTGCCGTCCTTACCTGCGACACATAGGTCATAAGGTACGGCACGTACGGTCTGATAGTTTTTATGTTCAACATGGTGATGACCGTTTTCCCACCATTCGTCAACGTAACCGTCAAAATTAACGTCCACAGCCGAGCCGGGTTTGGCTTCAAGCCATACGCCGCCGCCGGGAAGCCAGAAGTCAGGCATTTCGGTCTGCCAACCGTCAACTAATTTTTGACGGAATATACCGAGCTCATAACGGATACAATAACCCATAGCGGGGTAACTGCCGCTTGAAAGCGCTTCCAAGAAACAAGCCGCAAGGCGACCGAGACCGCCGTTGCCGAGACCTGCATCGGGTTCGAAATCGTAAAGTTTTTCGAGCTTTACGTCGAACTTTTTGAGCGCCTTTTCCATAGTGGAGGTAAGGTCAAGGTTATAAAGATTGGTTTTAAAAGAACGACCCATAAGGAATTCCATGCTCATATAATAAACCATTTTGGCTTGTGTTTCGGCACGTTCTTTTTTAGATAAAGCACGGCGTTCGTTCATTATTTCCAAAAGGCTTAAAACACAAGCTTTGTAAAAAAGTTCGTTAGAAGCCTGTTCGGGCGTTACGCCAAAGTTGTGCGAAAGTTTTTTCTCGATTAAGGAAGCGAGTGTAGCAGGGGTGATTTTAGCCATTTTTTCATCTCCATATTAAGTATACATATATAATACATTATTTACAAAAAAATTGCAAGTATTTAGTATTGCTAAAATACTGCTGAATTTTGTGCAAAATTCATAAAAAACATTTTGTCAAAATCTTGTTGTGGATAACTTTTTGGCAAGAGTTATAATTTTAGTGTGTTTTTCATTAATAGTATATTGCGAAAAAAGGCATAATGAGAGTGATATTAAACTTAAAAATGGATTTTCAATCTCAAATAAACACTTTTGATATGAATTTAAATAGTCAGGTGTCGAACATATTGCGCCCTGAAAAATTTATGACCACATCTTGTTGTATGGTTATTTAAAATCTTGAATTTTTTTGAAAATAAAGTAAAAAATGCTTGATTTTTAAAGGCTTTTGTGATAAAATATATGAGCATTTGATTTCACCCGAACCTTTACGGGTGTCTTCTTGCCGAAAAAATCGACATTGAAGCAGATGGTCCTCTGACAAAAGTGTATGAACATCTGGTAAAAAATTAAGGAGGAAAAACTATGGACGTAATTAAGGAATTAACACAAGACCAACTTAAAAAAGACGTTCCTGTAATCGAAATCGGTAGCACAGTTAAGGTGCACGTTCGCATTAAGGAAGGCGAAAAGGAAAGAATTCAGGTTTTCGAAGGTACAGTTATTGCTAAGAACAACAGCGGTATCGCAGAAACTTTCACCGTTCGCCGTGTATCTTACGGTGTTGGTGTTGAGCGTGTGTTCCCCGTACATTCACCTTCTGTTGCTAAGGTAGAACTCGTACGTAAGGGTCAGGTTCGCAGAGCTAAACTTTACTATCTTCGCGATAGAGTTGGTAAGGCTGCAAAGGTTAAAGAAAAGATTTAATCTTAAAGGGGGACAGGTTGGAAAACTTGTCCCCTTAAAATTTTTTAGAATGGTAGTAACGTTATGAAAAACGATAACAATTTTAGAGGTTTTACGGTCGATACCGATATTGAAGAGGTTAGAAACGAAAAACCCCGCGAAGAAAAGTTTTCAAAAAGAAAAGAATTTTTTGAATGGCTTGACGTTATATCGATTGCACTTATTTGTGTTATAGTGATTTTTGGTTTTATTTTCAGGGTGGCAACTATTTCGGGTGATTCAATGCTTCAAACGTTGAAAAACGGCGAAATGGTTATCATTACTAATTTTTCCTATACACCAAAGAACGGCGATATAGTTGTTATTTCACGTAATATCGAAAACACGGTGGAAAACACGGGCGGCGGTCCGATAATAAAGCGTGTTATAGCAACCGAAAATCAGGTTGTTGATATCGTAGATGGCAAGGTTTCTGTTGATGGTAAGATTTTGGATGAAGAATATATTGGCGATGCTTATACTGCAACACACGACGTATCTTTCCCTGTTACAGTTCCAAAAGGTCATATTTTCGTCTTAGGTGATAACCGCGCGGTTTCGCTTGACAGCCGTTCATCCGGAATCGGTACTGACGGAATGATAGATAAGCGTTATGTTTTAGGCCACGCAGTATACAGGGTTTTTCCGTTTGACAGTATGGGAAGTCTAACCGATAAATAGTTGGGATGATAAAAATGGATAATAAACAAACAATACAATGGTTTCCGGGCCACATGGCGAAAACAAAGCGTAAAATTAAAGAGATTTTACCGCTTATTGATGCTGTCGCCGAGGTTGTAGATGCGAGAATTCCTATAAGTTCACGTAATCCTGATTTGGAGGATATTATTGAAAACAAACCGCATATAATCTTGCTTAATAAATGTGATATGGCGGATAACCGAATCACAAAGGAATGGATAGATTATTACAAGAAAAACGGTATTACTGCAATTGCGCTCGACTGTAAAAGCGGTAAAGGAATCGGTCAGTTTAAAGATACCGTAAAAAACGCGCTTGCCTATAAACTTGAAGCCTATGCTGAAAAAGGAATGGTGGGTAAACCGCTTCGTGTAATGGTTGTAGGCATTCCTAATGTCGGCAAGTCTTCGTTTATAAATAAAATTGCAGGTAAAACCCGTGCTAAAGCGGAAAACCGTCCGGGTGTCACACGTGGCAACCAATGGTTTACTATTGACAGACAACTCGAACTTTTGGATACTCCGGGTGTTTTATGGCCCAAGTTCGAGGATGAGACGGTAGGCGAACATTTGGCATTTACGGGAGCGGTTAAAGATAACGTAATAGATACCGAACTTTTGGCGGTAAGACTGATTGAAATTTTGAGTGAAAATTACCCCGAGCGCCTTACAGACCGTTTCGGAACACTTGATTTCAATCAGGATTCTTACGAACTTTTGTGTCAAATCGGTAAAAAACGAGGTATGGTTATCCGTGGCGGTGAAACCGATACCGAACGTGCTGCCAATATGATTTTGGAGGAATATCGCAATCAAAAACTCGGCAATATATCTTTGGAAAGGGTATAAAAAGATGCCTGATTACAGTTTTGAAAGTGCCGCTATGACAAGCGGTTTTAAATACGTTTGCGGTGTTGACGAAGCGGGCAGAGGTCCGCTAGCAGGTCCTGTTTGCGCGGCGGCGGTAATATTGCCCGACGGTTGCATTATAGAAGAACTTAACGATTCTAAGAAACTAAGCGAGAAGAAAAGAGAAGCGCTTTTCGATGTTATAATAGAAAAAGCGGTTGATTATCATATCGCATTCGGTTCTTTGGAAGAAATTGAAGAACATAATATTTTAAATGCCACGTATTTTGCTATGAACAGGGCGATAGACGGTCTTAAAGAGGTGGATTTTGCGCTCATTGACGGCAACCGCATACCTAAGGACATAAAAGTACAGTGCGCTACGGTTGTTAAAGGTGACGCTAAGTCTATGTCAATTGCGGCGGCTTCTATTCTAGCAAAGGTCACACGTGACCGTTTGCTTTTGGAGTATGATAAAAAATATCTGCTTTATCAGTTTGCAAAGCATAAAGGTTACGGCACAAAACTACATACCGAACTTATAAAACAATACGGCCCGTGTGAAATACACCGTTTGTCTTTTCTTAAAAATATTTTGGGTGAAAAGTAATGAACATAGGCAAAACGGGTATGGAAGGCGAAAAGCGTGTCGCAAACTTTTTGCGTAAAAACGGCTTTTCTATTGTTAAACGCAATTATCATACGAGATACGGTGAAATAGACATAATCGCCGAGAATGAGCAGTTTATTTTGTTTGTCGAGGTTAAAACACGAAAGTCGTACAGTATGGTTTCGGGTGTAGAGGCGGTTGATTCATTCAAACAAAGACGGATAATGCTTACCGCTAATGATTATATTGTAAAAACCGAGTGCGAAAAACAACCGCGTTTTGATATAGCGGTGGTGACGGTTTTGGAAAGAGAAGACGACACGACCGGATACAAACTCAAATATATTGAAAATGCGTGGTAAAATGTTTGACAAATATATCTTGCGGTATTAAAATAGATTATACGCAGCGAAAGGATAGATTTTATGAATTACGTAAGTACAAGAGATAAATCTGTAAAGGTTACAGCCGCTAAGGCTATTTCACAGGGTATTTCGGTAGAGGGCGGTCTTTTTGTGCCTGATACTTTTCCCGCTTTAACAGGTGAAGATTTCAAAACTCTTTGCGGACTTGATTATATAGGCAGGGCAAAATATATACTCGGCAGTTTTCTTAACGATTTTACCGATGAAGAAGTTGATTATTGTGTAAAAGGAGCATATACAGGCTCGTTTGATAATGAGTTACCTGCTCCTATTTCGCTTATAGGAGAGAATGCTAATATTCTTGAACTCTGGCACGGTCCGACCTGTGCTTTTAAGGATTTGGCGCTTCAACTTTTACCGTATTTGCTCACAACCTCCGCTAAAAAGGTTTCAGACGGTAAAAAGATTGTTATTTTGGTTGCTACTTCAGGTGATACCGGCAAAGCCGCTTTGGAAGGTTTTTGCGACGTAGAAAACACCGAAATTATGGTTTTCTATCCAAGCGAAGGCGTAAGTCCTATGCAAAAATTGCAGATGGATTCTCAAAAGGGTGAAAACGTTCATGTTTGTGCTATCAAGGGTAATTTTGACGATGCACAGACGGGTGTTAAAAAGATTTTCACAAACGATGCAGTAAAAGAAAAATTAGCACAAAACAATATGCAATTCTCCTCGGCAAACTCTATTAACTGGGGTAGATTGGCACCGCAGATTGTTTATTACATTTCGGCTTATTGCGATATGCTTTCACGTGAAGGCGACTATTTGAAAGACGGTTTTAATATAGTAGTTCCTACGGGTAACTTTGGTAATATTTTAGCGGCTTATTATGCTAAAAAAATGGGTGTGCCGGTGAATAAACTCATTTGTGCATCCAATGATAATAACGTACTTACCGATTTCATAAAGACAGGTAAATATGACCGTAACCGCAGTTTCTTCACTACCATTTCGCCGTCTATGGATATTCTCATTTCATCTAACCTCGAAAGAATGTTGTTTGAACTTTCGGGCAACGACGATAAGGCGGTTGCAAAGATGCAAAATGACCTTTCAAAATACGGCGCTTTCACCGTTAGCGAAGATATTAAAAACGCCATGAACGATTTGTTCTACGGCGGTTGCTGTGACGATGAGGCAACACTTAAAACTATTAATGAGATTTTTACAGAGTACGGTTATCTTTGCGATACTCACACCGCAGTTGCTATGAACGTTTATAAGCAGTATGTAGAAAATACAGGTGATGACCGTCCTACCGTTATTGCTTCAACAGCTTCCCCTTATAAGTTTGCAAACAGCGTTTTGTCGGCTGTGAGTGATAAAAAAGGTGAAAGCGAGTTTGATACTGTTCGTGTTTTGTCAGAAGAAACCAAAACCAATATTCCGAAGCCTATTGAAGTGCTCGAAAACGCAACCGTTCGTTTTAATGAACTTTGTGATAAGGAAGATATGTTGAAAGCCGTTTATAACGCACTTGGAATATAAAAAGTATGGGGAGGGTTCACACCCTCCCGTATGATTTTTATTTTGCTTTAAATGTGTCGCAGCAAGTGTCTTTTGCGGTGTTGGCGCTACCGTCGCCTACGTGAATTTTACCTGCGGAACAGGTGTTGTTTTCGGCGTGGTAAACACAGTTTTTAACGTCGCAAGAAATACAAAGATTGGTTTCGCATTTGTTTTCCATAATAAAAATTCATCCTTTCTGACCGTGGGTCAGTAATATTTTGTGTAATAATTTTTAAATTATGTAAGGAGGAGAAAATGAGTATTTTTGCCATTTCGGATTTGCATTTGTCTTTTGGTACAGATAAGCCGATGGATATTTTTCGTGGTTGGGATAATCATACCGACCGTATTTTAGCAAACTGGAACAGACTTGTCGGCGAAAATGATACCGTTGTTCTCCCGGGTGATTTTTCGTGGAGTTTAAAACTTGAAGATACCAAGGCTGATTTCAAATTTTTAAAAAAATTAAACGGCAAAAAAATTATACTAAAAGGCAATCATGATTTATGGTGGTCAACCGTTAAAAAACTGCGTGAATTTTTTGCTCAAAACGATATAAATGATGTTGAAATTTTATTCAATAATACGGTTGTCGCTGAAAATTATGCTATAGCAGGAACGCGCGGTTGGTTTTATGACGCGGCGGCAGACGATAAAATTATCGCACGTGAGGTGGGACGTCTTCGCAAATCTCTTGACGAGGCGCAAAAAACCGGTCTTCCGATTTTATTGTTTTTGCATTATCCACCCGTTTACGGCAGTGAAGTTTGCCGTGAAATTTTCGACGTTATAAAAGAGTATAAAATAGACACAGTTTATCATGGTCATATCCATGGGAGCGGACTAAATAATGCAGTAAAAGAGTTTGAAGGCGTGAAATTTAGGCTAATTTCTTGCGATTGTATAGATTTTACACCCCTTTTTATGGCGTAATTTACTAAATTTCAACTTTTTTAAAAATTTAGTGGAAATATTTATATAAATATGGTATAATACTTTGAAATGAAAAAATAGCATTTTATGCGGAGGTATAAAAATGAGTTTAAAAGAAACAAAAAAACTTGGCGCTAATAGATATGAACTCGAAATCACTATTGACGCACAAAAATTCGGCGAGGCTATTAAACAGGCTTACGAACAACAAAAGGATAAAATAAATATCCCCGGTTTCAGAAAGGGTAAAGCTCCTTATGCAATGGTAGTTAAGATGTACGGCGAAGAAGCTTTCTTTGAAGAAGCACTTAACATTCTTTATCCCGATGCAGTTGAAGAAGCAATCAACGAAGCAGGTCTTAAAGTTATCAACGATAAGATGGATTTCGATATGGTTTCTATCTCTAAGGAAGATGGCGTAGATTTCAAGGTTGCAGTTACCACTTATCCTGAAATTGAAATCGGCGAATACAAAGGCCTTAAAGCAGAAAAAGTTAAGGCGGTTGTTGAAGATAGCGAAATCGATGCTCAGGTTAAAGCTATGGCAGAACGTAACGCTCGTATGGTATCTGTTGAAGACCGTGCAGCTCAGATGGGCGACATCGTTGTTATCGACTTTGAAGGTTTCAAAGATGGCGTAGCATTTGACGGCGGCAAGGCAGAAGGTCATAACTTGGAACTCGGTTCCGGCGCATTTATCCCCGGTTTTGAAGAACAACTTGTTGGCAAAAATATTGGTGAAGAATTTGATATCACCGTAACATTCCCTGAAGAATACGGCGCAGAAGACCTCGCAGGTAAAGAAGCAGTATTCAAGATTAAACTCCATGAAATCAAGTTCCGTGAATTGCCTGAAATTGATGACGAATTTGCAAAAGACGTAAGCGAATTTGATACACTTGCTGAATTAAAGGCAGACCTTAAAGAAAAGGCTTTGACTCAGAAGACCAAGATTGCCGAAGAAGAAGCAGAAAACGAACTCGTACAGCAGATTGTTGACAGCATCAAGGGTGAAATCCCCGAAGCAATGTTTGAAAGCCGTCTTAATCAGAGTGTTGAAGAATTTGGCTATCGCTTACAAATGCAGGGTCTTGATTTACAGACTTATCTTAAATATTCAAATACTACAATGGAAGATTTCAAAGCTTCTTTCCGTCCCCAAGCTGAAAGTCAGGTTAAGTTCCGCTTAGCACTTGAAAAGATTGTAGAACTCGAAAAGATTGAGGCTGGCGAAGAAGACCTTAACGCCCGTTTCGAAGAAATGTCTAAGCAGTACAATATGGAAGTTGATGCTGTGAAGAAGGCGATTCCTGCTGAAGAATTGGCAAAAGACGTTGCAGTAGGCAAGGCTATTGACTTTGTAAAGGAAAATGCTGTTATCACAGAAGTAGAAAAGAAAGCTCCTGCAAAGAAGCCCGCTGCTAAAAAGACTACCACCACAGCAAAGAAACCCGCAGCAAAGAAAACAACCACAACCAAAAAGACTGCTGCTAAAAAGACAGAAGAATAATTGATTAAGATTTTTGGAATTAGTTAATAATACGGTATATGGGTGCCGGCACTAACGGTGCCGACACCCATTATATTTCTTCACCTATAAAAGGCTCCATCCCTGAGGGAGTAACTTTATATAAGACTTTTTTAAAAGAAGAATTTGAATTGCATAGTTGTTGATATGCTCTCAAAAACTCCTTCCGTCTTTTGCTTCGCAACATCCACCTCTCTCAAAGAGGGAGGTTTTAATAGGAAATTTATTTTAAAGGAGTAATACTTATGAGTTTAGTACCTTACGTATTAGAACAGACAAGCCGCGGAGAACGTTCTTATGATATTTTCTCCCGTCTTCTCAATGACCGCATAATTATGCTTTGCGAAGAAGTAAATGATACTACTGCAAGTATAGTTATTGCACAGATGCTTTATCTTGAAGGTCAGGACCCTGATAAAGACATTAGTTTTTACATCAATAGCCCCGGTGGTTCGGTATCTGCCGGTATGGCAATTTACGATACAATGCAGTACATCAAATGTGACGTAAGCACTATTTGTATGGGTATGGCTGCAAGTATGGGCGCATTCCTTTTGGCAGCAGGTACAAAGGGTAAGAGATATGCGCTTCCCAACAGTGAAATTATGATTCATCAGCCATTAGGCGGTGCAAAGGGTCAGGCTACCGAGATTTTGATTGCTGCAAAGCATATTGAAAAGACCCGTGAGAATTTGAATCGTATTTTGGCTGAAAACACAGGCAAATCTTTGGAAGAAATTGCACGTGATACCGAGCGTGACAACTTTATGAGCGCTGATGAAGCCTGCGCTTACGGTCTTATTGATAAAGTAATTACAAAGAGGTAGTATAATGCCTAAGAATAACGATATGGAAATTTGCTGTTCCTTTTGCGGTAAATCGCAGGACGAAGTAACCCGTCTTGTCGAGGGTCCCGGCGTATATATTTGCGACAGATGTATACAGTTTTGCAACAGTTTGCTTTTCGAAGACGAAATGCCGCAAAAAAGCCGTGCAAAAAAGGAAAGCAAAAAAGAATTTGTATTGCCGAAGCCACAGGAAATAAAGGAAAAACTTGACCAGTACGTTATAGGTCAGGACGAAGCTAAAAAAACCTTGTCAGTAGCGGTGTACAATCATTATAAAAGAATTTTTAAAAATGCTGATAACGACGTGGAACTCGGTAAAAGTAACGTGCTTATGCTCGGTCCTACGGGTGTGGGTAAAACCCTTTTGGCACAGACTTTGGCAAAAACTCTGGACGTTCCGATTGCTATTACCGATGCTACCACTTTGACCGAAGCGGGTTATGTTGGCGAAGATGTTGAAAATATTTTGTTGCGACTCATTCAGGCGGCAGATTACGATATTGAGAAGGCTCAGCGAGGTATCATTTACGTTGACGAGATTGATAAAATTGCCCGTAAGAGTGAAAACGCATCCATCACCCGTGACGTAAGCGGTGAGGGTGTGCAACAGGCACTGCTCAAAATATTGGAAGGTACGGTCGCAAACGTTCCGCCGCAGGGTGGCAGAAAACATCCGCAACAGGAATTTATTCAGATAGATACCACTAATATTTTGTTTATTTGTGCAGGTGCGTTTGATGGTATTGAAAAGGTGATTGAACGCCGTATGGGTGGCAGTAGTTTGGGTTTTGGAGCAGACGTTAAGTCGCCTAAGAGTCGTGAAAGTGAAGCACTCAGCACCAAGGCTACCCATCAGGATTTGGTTAAGTTTGGTATTATACCCGAACTTGTGGGCAGAATGCCTGTTATCACCGCACTAACCGGAATGGACAAGGAAACTCTGGTTCGTATTATGTTGGAACCTAAGAATTCTATTGTAAAACAGTACGAAACTTTATTTAAGTTGGACGGTGTAGAGTTGAAGTTCGATAAAAAGGCTTTGGAAAAGATTGCCGAACTTACAATCGAACGTAAAACGGGTGCACGTGGTCTTCGTTCCATTATTGAAGGTGTGTTACAACCTTTAATGTTTGAAACCCCGTCGGATAATACCATAAAGAAAATAACCATCACCACTAAAACAATTGAAAACGGTGAGGCAAAAATCGAAAGATAAAGATTAAAGAACGGCTTTTTCCGTTCTTTTTTATTTGTATAAGTGTAAAATTATAGTTTACTGGTGGATTTAATTAATTTATTATAGGTGGACTTGTACCCTCTGCCTTACAAAAGTTTAATCAACACACTTACGAATTTCAATTCTTGTATCAGCAATTATGTAAAACCGGGGTTAAAATTGGGAAATAATGTGTATGAAGAATTGTAAGGGATTGTATAATCTGAATTTGGTTCGTTAAAATGAAAAAGTTTGCGCTGTAATTTTGTGAACTTTTCACAAAAATAATTAAAACGTAAAACTTATTCTTGACAAATACGATGAATACAAGTATACTAAATAATAGTACTTTGCCTGATATTTTAGTGCGAAATATAGGCGGTCTAAAAAAATAGATATGTGAAAGGAAGATTTTATGAAGACTAAAATTTTCAAAGTACTCAGTAGTATGCTTGCTTTAGCAGTTATCTTGTCCACTTGTATTTGTGCAATGGGCGCAGTTTCTGCTGCTGAAACTAATACATACTATGTAGGCACATCCGAAGATGCATCAATCACAACCTATGCAACTGTTGCTGAAGCAATTCAGGCAGCTATCGAAGCAAATATTGCAGAGACAGAAACTGTTACAATCAAGGTTCTCTCCGATGTAGAAACAGGAACTTATCCAAGCTATACATTCGACCTTGTTATCGATGGTTCTGATGTGATTGATCCAGAATCCCCGGATTCTACAAAACCCAATATTACTTTCCCTGATAATGGTGAGCTGGCAAATAATGGTGTCAATACCACAACTTATAGAAATGTTGTTTTTGTTGTCACCGGTAACGGGTTCCCGACACTTGAAGCCAACAATTCCTATGTTATAATTGAAAAATCTGTAGGCTTCAATGCTGGCTACTTAACTATTTGTTATGGTAACTGGCAAAATCCCGCTGGAGATGTGACTATGACAAGTCAGACTCTTGAGTTAGGTAATGCACCTGTTTATGTTAATCTCTCTAACACAGGCGTTGGAGGCAGAGACACGGATCTTGTAAGTCTTGTTTTGGATTGTCCTGATAGTTATCCTACGCGTATTCAGTTTAACGGAATATATGGCGGCACAACCACATATGGAGATGTATTCATTAATATTAAGGATGCAGAAGGTTTGTCTGCCTTTGAACTCTTAAATGGCGCTGTTTTTGAAAAGAATATCTATTTTATCAATAGTGCAAGTGAAAAGTTTGATATAACCGCAGTTGAGGGTTTTGGAAGCCTCCCTATCACTAAGGTGTTCATACTTAAAAACTTAACAGGTAATAAAGAAATCGTAACCTATACTGGCAATTCTGATGGTGAATTCCGCGCAGATGTAACTGCAATTGATACAGAAGATTACAAGTTTGTTGTATATGATGAAGATGGCTACGTATATGACACTCAAATTGATGAAGATGGTTGTTTTGTTATCGAAGAAGCAGGAGTATACTCACTTGTTGTTGAATGTATCGGACATGAGTATGATTATGACTGTGATAAAGACTGTAACCATTGTGGTGAACTCCGTGACGTTGATCACCAGTTCACAGATGAAGCTGATGCTGATTGCGATTACGGTTGCGGATTTATACGTGATGTAGGACCTACACTTCGTGAAGAAGGCGGTGTAATGTACTACTATGAAAATGGTGTTAAATCTACTGCTACTGCTATTGTAGAATATGAAGGCAAACAAATATACATTAATAAGGGTAGATTCCTTGGTAAAACAGGTATTGTTACTGTAAACAGCAAGAAGGTATATGTACGTAACGGTGAATTCCTTGGCGCTTCCGGTATTGTAACAATAGGTGGTAAGAAGATGTACATCCGTAACGGTTACTTCCTCGGTGCTTCCGGTATTGTAACAGTAGGTGGTAAGAAGATGTACATCCGTAACGGTTACTTCTTAGGTAAGACCGGTATTGTAACAGTAGACGGTAAGAAACTTTACATCCGTAACGGTTACTTCCTCGGCGCTTCCGGTACAGTAAAAGTTAATGGTAAAACTTATAAAGTTGTAAAGGGTATAGTAAAATAATAACCTTTAAATAAAGTAAAAATCCTCTGCTTCGGCAGAGGATTTTTCTATGTGAAAAACGGTATTGTAGGGGAGGCGTTTCTGTCAAGAGTATGATAGTATATTGTTATAGAAACTTTAAAATTGCAGAGTTTTCTAATGAAAACGGAAAACTGTTAAATCGAAAAATTTCAAGATTATAATGTGTATACAATCATCTTGCACAAGTGTATACTATCATACTTTTGACAGAAACCCGTCCCCTACGAAGAAAGTACAAAAAAGACCGCCTGTCAGGCGGTCTTAATTCTTTTGTTATTACGCTTTGTTTACAGAACCGAAAAGTTCCATTTTTTCTTTAACGGTATCCTTAATGGCTTGAACGCCGTCTGCTAAAAGTTTTCTGGGGTCAAAGCCTTTGCCTTGCAAATCCTTACCTGCCTCAACGTATTTGCGTGTAGCGGCTGCAAATGCCAACTGACATTCGGTGTTTACGTTAATCTTAGAAACACCCAAAGAAATAGCCTTTTTAATCATATCAGCAGGGATACCTGTGCCGCCGTGGAGAACGAGAGGCATATCGCCTGTGAGTTGCTGGATAGCATCGAGAGTGTCGAAACTAAGACCTGCCCAGTTTTCAGGATATTTACCGTGGATGTTACCGATGCCTGCGGCGAGCATTGTAACGCCTAAGTCAGCAATCATTTTACATTCATTGGGGTCGGCAACTTCACCTGCGCCGATAACACCGTCTTCTTCACCGCCGATGGAACCAACTTCGGCTTCCAGAGAAAGACCTAATTTGTCGCAAAGAGCAACCAATTCCTTGGTTTTTTCAATATTTTCTTCGATAGGATAGTGTGAACCGTCGAACATTACGGAAGAGAAACCTGCGTCGATGCACTTTTTAGCATGTTCGTAAGAACCGTGGTCAAGATGGAGTGCTACGGGAACGGTAATGCCGAGTTCGTTAATCATACCGTTTACCATACCAACGATGGTGGTATAGCCACACATATACTTGCCTGCGCCCTCGGAAACACCGAGAATAACAGGTGAATTGAGTTCTTGCGCGGTTTGCAAAATAGCCTTTGTCCATTCAAGATTGTTGATGTTGAACTGACCTACGGCATATTTGCCTGCCTTTGCTTTTTGAAGCATTTCTTTTGCGGATACTAACATTTATAATTCCTCCAAATATTTACTAACAATATTTTATACTAAAACAGTAATAAAATCAACCCTTATTTACCGCTGTCTTCGACGATTTCCTCGGGCGGTTGTTCCAAAAGTTCGGGTTTAGCCAAAAGACTACGCATATAGCGGAAAGCGGTTGAAAAATAACTGCCCGAACAGATGCGTTCGTCCATAGTAACGCCTATTGGCATACTGCGTTCGAATATAATTTCATCACCTTTGCGTTTTGGAACCTCACGCAAGTTACCCATAGCCATAAACACACTTGTAGTACCAAATTCATAACAATGGTGATAAATATGATTGGTACGGATAGAAGCCAAGTTTGTGATGCCAAGGCTCATATGGAACGGTGACATATTGATAATGAACTTGGGCAAAAGACCGTGGCGGTCTAAAAATTTGAAAAATTTAACGCCGAAACTCAAAAGACCGGGAAAGCTTAAAAGAAATTTGATAATCTTTTCCGTGCCGTTGTTTTCAGGCGCTTCACGGTTTTCGCTAACGTAGGTGTTTATTTTGTTGTTTACGTCAAAAATAGTATCGCTTTTTTCAAAATACATTTTAGACATAGTGCCGTTGTGTGAATCCATAGAACGTAAAACAACCATACCTACCGCAATTTCATTACGTGCATACGCTTTTTTGTTTACGATAAAGCGATTGAGTTCGGGAAATTTTGCCATTGTGTGCACGTAAGCAGAAAGCACCAATGCCATATGGCTTATCGAAATGTTTTCTTTACGCTTTTTATTGACATAATCCTGCATAGGACCATGCGGAATGTCGATGGTTATCATGTTCATCGAGTCTACCCTTTTGTCCATGATGTGCGCCGCAACCTTGTACATTGGGTCGACTTTTTTAAGTTTTTTACCGTCTGCTCGCATAGTTTTCCCCTTTGTCGAAAATTATAATATTATGATACCATATTTTTAGAAGTTTTACAATGTTTTTTTTAATCTACATACGTTAAAAACTTGTTATCTAAGGAAATATATGATATAATATATAAGTATAGTTATATAATGCGGAAGTTTTGGTTATTAAATTTTTACTCGGTGCATTATTTATGGAAAAACCCCCATACTAACTATGGGTGAATTTTAATGAGTAATAATGAAAATAATCATAACAAAGAAGCAGAGTCTATAAAAGAATTTGGCGCAGTGACCGCTTTTTCGGGCAAACATAAAATTTATTGTCTTACCATTATCGGTGAAATAGAAGGTCACAACGTATTACCTGAGCAGAGCAAAACCACCAAGTATGAACACATCATACCTCAACTTGTGGCGGTGGAAGAATCGCAAGAGATTGAGGGTTTGTTGGTGATTCTCAATACGGTGGGCGGTGACGTTGAAGCAGGTCTTGCTATTGCAGAACTCATTTCGGGACTTAAAAAACCAACCGTATCTTTTGTTTTGGGTGGCGGTCATTCTATCGGTGTGCCGCTCGCAGTATCTGCGAAAAAATCATTTATAGCGCCTTCTGCTACTATGACGGTACATCCCGTGAGAACAAACGGCTTGGTAATCGGTGTTCCGCAGATGTTCAACCATTTTGCACGTATGCAGGAACGAATAACAGATTTTGTGGCACGTAATTCCAAAATAAGTGAAGAAAAGTTTACCTCCCTTATGATGAATACGGGGGAAATGGTTACTGACGTCGGCTCGGTTTTATCGGGAGAACGTGCGGTAGAAACAGGGCTTATTGACAGTATCGGTACACTTTCAGACGTTTTGGACGGACTTTATAAATTGATAGAAGAAACTGACAAGGAGAGTTGTTATGGCAACAAAAAAGAAAGGCAGTAAAAAGCAGGCTTCAAAGCCTGTAAATAAAAGCGAAGGTTCACGTCAACTGCGTTCTATTATATGGTTTGCAGTTGCGATATTTTTGCTTTGTCTGGTATTTATCAAAGGCGAAAATTTGTGGACCTATATGCATGAATTTGTGTTTGGTATATTCGGCGTTACCGCTTACGTATATCCGTTTTTAATCGGTTTTGCTGCCATTTTGTGCGCTCTTAATAAAGTGAGTGAAAATAAGGGTAAAATAGTAGGTGTTACCAGCGTTGTAGTTTTGGTCAGCGCCATAATCGACGTTTTTTCAATGGAATCATCACTCAAATTTTTAGATTATATAAAAGCAGCATACACAAGCGGTATCGACCTTGGAAGCGGCGGTTTTCTGGGTGGTCTTATAGGTAAACCTATACGTGCGGCTTTTGGCGATACAGCGGCATCTATTGTACTTATACTTATTGTTTGTGTGCTTTTGATGATTTTAACACGTACTACTTTGATATCACTTTTCAAAGCGATTTCTAAACCTGTGGTTTCGGTTAAAAATCATGCCGAAGAAGCATACGCCCGTAAAGAAGAGGAAAGGGCAAACAATAAGCAGTTTCAGGTTGATATCCCTGTGGATGACGGTCCCGAAGGACGCAAAAAGGCTCGTATGAATATGAGCCCCAAGCAGAGAAAACTTATTGATGCTTATCAGGGTAACGAATCTGCAAATGAATCTGAAGCAGAAGAAATCCCCATTCCCGAAGATACATATACCGACGTGAGTCAAGACAAGAAAGAACTTGATAAGGCGCTTGAAACCGCTAAACAAGAGGCGGAAACGGAAGAAATTGACGCCAAGGCAGAAACCGAAGCATTTACCCGTGAGGTTGAAAAACTTGACGAGGCGGATGACAGAGGCTATGTATATCCACCTTTGTCACTTTTAAAAGAGCCTACACAGACGGGTTCATTATTAGGTCAGGATACAACTGCCACTGCGGAACATTTGGTCGAAACACTTAAAAGTTTTGGTGTTGAAACACGAATTGTCGATATTAGCCGTGGACCTACCGTTACAAGATACGAATTACAACCTTGTGCAGGCGTAAAAATCAGCCGTATTACTGCGTTGGCTGACGATATAGCCCTTAATCTCGCGGCAGGTAACGTGCGCATTGAAGCGCCTATTCCTAACAAGGCGGCTGTGGGTATTGAGGTGCCTAATAAGGATAAAAATGCCGTTAATATACGTGAAATTCTTGAAGCGCCCGAATTTGTCTCGGCAAAGAGCAAACTTACGGTTGCTTTGGGTAAGGATATAAGCGGTAATATTATAACCGCCGATATCGCAAAGATGCCTCACGGTCTTATTGCAGGTGCTACCGGCTCGGGTAAATCGGTTTGCACAAACTCAATTATTTTGAGTCTTTTATATAAAAACTCACCCGACGAACTTAAACTTTTGCTTATCGACCCCAAAACTGTTGAATTTGAGCCATATAACGGCATACCGCATCTTAAAGTTCCGGTTGTTACCGACCCGAAAAAAGCCGCAGGTGCTTTGGGATGGGCGGTTGAGCAGATGGAACAACGTTATAAAATGCTTTCCGACCGTAAGGTGCGCAACATAGAGGAATATAACAATTTTGTGGAAACTTTGAGTGAAGAAGAGCGTGAAGACGTTCAGAAGATGCCCTATCTTGTTATTATCATAGACGAGTTTGCCGACCTTATGCAAACCGCTTCAAAAGAGGTGGAAGATTATATCGCGCGTATTGCGGCAAAGGCGAGAGCGGCGGGTATACACTTGCTTTTGGCTACGCAACGTCCGTCAGTAGACGTAATTACAGGTGTAATTAAGGCTAATATCCCCACCAGAATAGCGCTTACTACCTCTTCGCAAATTGACAGCCGTACCATTATTGACCAAGCAGGTGCGGAAAAACTTTTGGGCCGTGGCGATATGCTCTTTAATCCCGTTGGCACAAGCAAACCTAAGCGAGTGCAGGGTTGTTTTGTAAGTAACGAAGAAATTAAGGCGGTTGTTGATTTTATTAAGGGTGACCGAGAAGCCGAGTATGACCAAGAAGCAATTTTTGAAATTGAACGTCAGGCGGCTATGGAAAAGAAACAACGTACAGGTTTGCCCGAAGACGCTCCCGACGAAGACCCGATGATAAAAGAAGCTATCCGTGTAGTTGTAGAAAACGGTTTGGCTTCAACCTCGCTCTTGCAGAGAAAATTAAAATTGGGTTATGCCAGAGCGGCGCGTATTGTTGATGAGATGGAGCAACGCGGTATAGTTGGTCCTTACGAAGGCGCTAAACCGCGTAAGGTGCTCATAACCCCCGACCAGTTGATGGAAATGGAAGTTTCATCAGATGAGTAATTACAGACCTAAAAACAGGGGTCGCATAATATTTGTTACGGCAATTATAACAATTATTATCTTTGCCGTAACACTATACTCAATTCAAAATCCCGATATTGTAAAAGAAATTATATCGGACAGCAGTTTTGATACATCGCAAGATTTTATAAAGTTTGTAGATGTCGGTCAAGCCGATTGTGCTATTATTTACAGTAACGGTTATTGTGCGGTAATTGACGTGGGTCTTGCCAGCAGAGTCGGAGATATAGAAAACTGCCTTGACAAGTATAATGTAGAAAGTATAGATGTGGCTATAATATCCCATCTTCACTCTGACCATGTGGGCGGCCTTCCCAAAATAGCAAATGATTATAAAATAGAAAATCTTATTATGCCACCTTTAAAATCCAACAGTATAACCGCAGCTAAAAACGGCAAAGATACCGCTATTAAAAGTGGTACACAGGTTTATGATGCCAAAAGCGGTATGAATTTTGAGCTTGGTGAGTTTAAGATAACTTTGTTAAGTGGCTCTAATGATGAGTCTAATGAAAACAATCGGTCGCTATTTGTTATGGCAGAAATTGACGATACAAACTTTTTGTTTACGGGCGATGCCGAAGCCAAGATGGAAAAGCGTTTACTTGAGAGCGGTCAAGATATTGATTGCGATATTTTAAAGGTTTCTCATCATGGCAGTGACACTTCGTCTTCTAAAGCGTTTTTAAAAGCAACCACTCCCGAGTATGCCGTAATATCTGTGGGTGAAAGCAATATGTACTCTCATCCGCATGATGTGACCCTGCGTTCTCTTAAAACAATTGGTGCCGAGATTTACCGCACCGATAAAATGGGCGATATCACCTTTGATATGACGAATGATAAAATTAAAATAAAACAGGAAAAAGAATAAAACCACGGAAAAAAACCGTGGTTTTATTTTTTAATCAAATCGTCCATACTTACATCTAAAATGACAGATATTTTATAAAATGTTTCTACAGAAAAATTATAGGTTTTTTTACTGTTGCTCTGCAACTGTCTTATAAAATCGTGCGATAAGCCTGTCATTTCTGCTAATTCTGCAGAAGTTATGCCTTTTTGCTTTCTGTAATATTTTATGTTCTGCCGAATTGTGTCATAGATGTTATTGTCAAATTCTATTTTTTTATCAACAATACCCACATTAGTCACCACCTAACAAAATTGTAACAAATATATAACTATTTGTATGTTAGGCGATAACTAACTAAAAATACTTGACAATTTTGTTCACCTACTGTAAAATGTTAGGTGTAGACTAACAAACAGGAGGAATTATGGTGAAAAAAATTAGTTCTATATTATTAATTGCAGTGTTGGTAGTTTCTATGGTTTCAATACTTTCGGCTTGTGGAAAAAGTTCAAGCGAAGGTTTGGAATTTAAATCGAACGGAGACGGGACCTGCACCTGGGTTGGATTAGGAAGTTGTACAGATACTGAGATTATAGTTCCCGAAGAAAACGGTGAAGAAACGGTAGTTGCTGTTGGTGAAGAAGTACTTGACCGCAAAGAGGGTATTACTAAGGTTACACTCCCAAATTCTGTGAAAGAATTAGAAGAAAAAGCGTTGGCATATAATGACGATCTTATTGAAATTGATTTCGGAAGCGGATTAGAAATTATAGGAAAATATGCAGTTGGCAGTTGCGATAATCTCGCAAAAATAAATTTGCCTAATAGTTTAAAGAGTATCGGTAGGGCGGCATTTAGCAGAGATTCATCATTGACAGAGATAATTATTCCCGAGGGTGTGGAAACTGTAGAAGAAAATGCTTTTTGGGACACTACAAGCGTTAAGAAAATCAGCATCCCGAGTACGATGAATGAATTTAGCACTTTTGTATTTTGCACCGAAAGTTTGGAAGAACTTGAAATTAAGGCGGATATGAAATATTTTGCACTATCTTTGCATACAGATGCAGGAGGCAACACTCGCATTTCGGGTGGTGTTTGTGTTGACCGGCAAAAAACTGCGAATAAATATGTCGGTACATGCACTCAAGAAAATTTGGGTTCTGTAATTTGTGCTATTTTAGATAAAGAGTCTATTAAACTAAACGGAGAAGATGTAACCCCATCTGCAAATATTTCCGCAGGAAAATATTTGGCAGAGAATAATATGTATAGCTTTGAAATAACAGAAGCTAAGGAATTGGTAGTTTCGTTTGGTGCTATGCAAAAAAATGAAATAGCAAGATTTAAGTATAGTGTAGATACGGTTAAAAAAGCCATTACTGCTACGGGTATAGGCAACTTAGCTGGTAAAAGTATCAACCTTGATATTACAATAGTGCCGCTTGGCGACACAATTTTCGTTATTATGAGCGCAGACGATGAAATCGTTACCGGATTGTGGAATAAAAATTAGTGGCTAGTAAAGGTTATTCTGAGGAATAGATAAAATGATAAAAAGAAGTTTAGCGTTTTTTCTGGTATTATTAATTTCTGGGTGTTTAAGTGCGTGTAGTGTTAGTACTTCTAATATAAGGAAATCCGGCAGTACTGCAAACAGCGTAAATTTTGATATTAATCAATATGATTCTCATGGAATTTTATCTGATGGTTTAGTATGGGTAGAAAGAACGATATCGTCATATGATAGTTCTCCAAAAACAAAATTTGCATATTTAGATATTGATGGCAATGTTATTAGTAAATGGTTTAATTCGTCTGAGTGGAATAAAGCTGATTTTTTGAATGGATTATTAGTTCTGCGCGGTAAATACTATATGCCGCCTAATTCCGTCACTGCCTCTCCACCAAAGCTTGTTTGTACGGAGATTTATAATAAAAAATTTGAATTAGTATCTTCGATATATGTTGCAACTGAAACGGGTTATGAAGCAGGTCAAAAAACTACAGAATTATTAATAACCGATGCAAACGAAAATGGAGAAGTATTTGCAATTGGAGAGCAAAGCGGTAGTTCGAGAAGTTTATTTAAAATTACAAATGATGAAACCGTGCGATTTGAAACCACAGGAAATCAACTTTTTTTTGCAAGTATAAAAAATTTAAAAAGGATTTATACCGATAACGGATATTATGTAGTTGATTTTAGAGAATCAATGATGAATATGCCCACGGGAATACTAATCATAGATAAGCAAGGGGAATTGATTATGGATATGGAAAAGCAAATTGATTACACGGTTTTTTCTGTTGATATAATTTCTGACGACCAAATTAAAATAAAGTTTATGGGGAAAGACGATAGGTATTACAATGTAAATATAAATTTTGACGGTGAATTTTTATCTACTCCTACTTTGGCAAACTAATAAAAGTCCGTTTTGGTAAATTTTGCAATGGAGATATATCTAAAAACCAAAAAACCACCCGTGAGGGTGGTTTTTGTTATTTTATAAACTTTTTATATCCCTTGCCGTATTTTACACAACGTGAAACGCGGCTTAAAGTAGCGGAAGAAATATCGGTCTTTTCAATTACTTGATTATATGTGTCGCCTTGTGTCAATAGCTTTGCAGCGGCAATACG
Source organism: Acutalibacteraceae bacterium (assembly GCA_045536525.1). Classification (GTDB taxonomy): domain Bacteria; phylum Bacillota; class Clostridia; order Oscillospirales; family Acutalibacteraceae; genus UBA737. The sequence continues at coordinate 15,581 of JAZSNT010000073.1, read as the reverse complement.
CTGAGCCATTTGTTCAACTTCTTTATAAGTGCAAAGGTCATCGAGTAAAATTTTAATATCATCGGGGTTGTCTATTTGCGCTAACAAATGATAAACATCTGATATCATTTGGTCGTTCACTTTTTTCAAACTCATAATATCACCTAAATTTCTTCTAATGATTTGTTAAGGAAATGACGAGTTTTTGCAGATTGTGGATTTTCAAAAACTTGACTGGGTGTACCAATTTCCTCAATCACGCCGTCAGCCATAAAAATAACCTTGTCGGATACATTTTTGGCAAACTCTATTTCGTGGGTAACAATAATCATTGTGGTATCGTTACTTTTAAGGCTTTTTATAACCTTTAAAACTTCTCCCGTAAGTTCGGGGTCGAGTGCGCTTGTAGGCTCGTCAAAGCAGAGAATATCGGGATTGAGAGCCAGTGCGCGGGCAATAGCCACACGCTGTTGTTGACCGCCCGAAAGTTGGCAAGGATAATTGTCGATTTTGTCTAAAAGGCCTACCTTTTCAATCAGTTTACGGGCGTTTTCTTCGATTTGTTCAACACTGCCACGCTTTAAAAGTATGGGCGCTAATGTTATGTTTTGCAAAACATTATACTGCGCGAAAAGGTTAAACGACTGAAAAACCAAACCAAAATGCAAACGGTTTTGTCGGATTTCTTCGTCTTTAAGGGTGCGTTTTTCACTACCGTCGAAAATTACCTTGCCGTTAATCGAAATGGTTCCCTTTTCTGCAAATTCCAAAAAGTTAAGGCAACGAAGCAGAGTGGTTTTGCCACCGCCCGATGAACCTAATATAGAGAGGACCTCGCCTTTTTCTAATGTGAAATCAACACCTTTTAAAACTTCGGTTTTACCAAAGCTTTTATATAAATCTTTTACTTCTAAAAAAGACATGTAACCCCTCCTAACTTTTAAAATAATTGAGTTTTTTCTCAATTCTGCCAAACAGTATTGTGAGTACGCCGACAAAAATCAAGTAGAACACACCCGTATAGAATAGCGGCCAGATAAGGGCCTGAGTTGCGGCAAGTTCTTTGGCTTGTTTTATAATTTCGGGCAGCATAATACAATTTGCGAGAGCGGTATCTTTAATCAAGGTGATAATTTCGTTACTCATTGGCGGAACAATACGCTTTACAACCTGTTTTAGTACAATCTTTTTAAATACCTGTGATTTTGTAAGACCTAAAACATAACCCGCTTCATATTGACCTTGCGATATACTTTCGATACCGCCGCGGTAAATTTCTGAAAAATAACACGCATAGTTGAGAGAAAATGCGATAAGCACAGCACAAAGACTGCCGGCATTTGTGAATATTAAATGCGACAAGCCTTGGTTAGGTATTGTGAAATTACTTATTATGTAACGGTCTATCTGGCTGAAAATCGGATTGCCGAATAATAGTCCCGGCACATAATAAATTATAAATATTTGAAGCATTAACGGTATGCCCCTGATAATCCAAACAAAGGTTTTGCTTATAGCTCTGATAGGTGCGAATTTGCTCATAGAGCAAAATGCAATTGGAAGACCCAAGGGTACACCTATAAGTAAAGTTACGGCGAATATTATAAGTGATATTATAAAACCGTTAGCCAAAAAGACTGTGATTTCAAGAAAAGACATATTATTATCCTTTACACAAATTTGGCTGACGGGATAAAAATCCCGTCAGCATATAGTGGTTTATATTTATTTTTTTAAAATATTATTTCTGGTCAGAGAAATCTTTAATAGCGGTATTTTCTACCTTATACTTCTTAGCAAGTTTTTCGATAGTACCGTCTTTACCGAGTTTTTCAAGTTCGGCGTTAACCTTAGCGGTAAGTTCGCTGCCTTTTTTGAAGCCGATAGCATAATATTCAACATCACTTGAAAGAGTATCAACTATTTTAAGGTTTGCATAGTCGCCCTTACCAACATAAGCCTTTGCAAGTTGAGCGTCAACCACAGCAAAGTCTGCGGTTTTAGAATTGATTTCCAATAAAGCGTCAGTTTGTTTTGTTACACCCTTAAAGGTGATGCCTTCAAATGCTTTTGCGTAAGATTCGCCGGCAGAACCACTTTCAGCCATACCGATTTTACCATTTAAATTTTCTGCGGCTGTGATATTAGAATCGGCAGAAACAACAATTACTTGACGATTTTCCATATAGTTGTAAGAAAAATCTACTTTGTCTGCACGAGCAACGCCGTCGTCGTCTTTGGTGTTGCAAGTGAAACCGTTCCAAACACAGTCGATTGTATTAGAGTTTAAATCGGTGTACTTGTTATCCCAAACGATTTCTTTAAAGATAACATCGTAACCAAGATTTTCAAAAACTGCTTTAGCAAGTTCTGTATCGTAACCTATAAGTTCGCCGTTTTCATCAAGATAGTTCATTGGGTCATAGATTGTATAACCTACAACGATTGTTTCTTTTGCACCGCTTTCGGTTTCGGGTTCGCTGCCGCATGCTGTGAAGCAGAAGAGCATTACGACTGCCATTAAAATTGCTAATAATTTTTTCATTTTTGTTTTCTCCTTTAAAAAGTTTTTATCGAGTGGTATCATTATACTTTACCAAACTAAATTTGTAAAGTGTTTTTTGCGAAAAAATAAACTTTCGGCACTTTACACAAGTAAAGCACCAAAAGTTAGGCAACTTATACAGTACTTATCCAAACAAAGTCAATCCGTATTTTTTGCTGAGTTCTAAAAGTTCTTTATCCCGATGTTCATTTATATATTCGTTAACAAGTTCGGTAAGGTCGGAGTTTTTGCGGAAGCATACGCCGTAAGTTTCGTCTGAGAAAGGGAAACCGGTAGCAAGATTAGAATAGGTTTTACCTTCTCCAACTACCACTTGCGCTAAGGTATAATCTACAATTGCCGCATCTGCCATTTTTGTTGAAACAGATTTAAGGGCTTCGTGTTGTGTTTTGCATTCTACGTTATCCAAGCCTTCGCGCTTAACACACAAATAACCCGCCGAGCCCTTTTCGGTTGCAAAAAGCAAATTGCGGACATCGTATCCGTTTTCAAAGTTGGAAACCTTGTCAGCCATCATAACAAGAATTTGTGAATTTTTGGCATAAGAGTTTGAAACGCTGTATTCGGCTTGTTGTTTTTTGTCTACGGTCATACCGTTCCATATACAGTCGATTTCAAATTCGTCAAGTAGATTGTAGCGATTACTCCAATCTATTTCAACAAACTCTACTTCTACGCCCAATTTATCTTTTGCAAAAAGTTTTGCAAATTCGGTATCAAAACCTGTCCATTCGCCGTCCACTTTATAGTTCATAGGTTCGCACACGGTTACACCTACGACCAACTTACCTGCATCTTTTACTTCTTCGCTGTCGGTTCCGCGTTCACAACCACACATAAGAAGAATCATAATAAGCGAAAGAATTATTGCTAAAAGTTTTTTCATTTTTTTACTCCTGTTTGTTTGTATATAACCTTATTATATTTTATAATCGCAAACTTGTAAAGAGTTTTTTGATGCAAAAAGTTGTTATTATAATTATTCTATGTTATAATTATATATATTCATTTATATAGGGGAACTGATATGCGAAATACAACGCTTTGCCATATTGAAAAAGAAGGCAAATATTTAATGCTTCACCGTGTAAAAAAGGAAAACGATATGAACCGTGACAAGTGGGTTGCCATAGGAGGTAAATTTGAAGACCGTGAAACACCCGAAGAATGTAACCGCCGTGAAACTTTGGAAGAAACGGGTCTTACTTTGGGCGATGTGCGTTACTGTGGTATAGTCACGTTCGTTTCGGATAAGTGGGAAACCGAGTATATGCACATTTTCCACACCCTTGATTTTTCGGGAGAAATAAAACCGTGCGATGAGGGCGAACTTTGTTGGGTGGATAAAAAAGAGATATATAATCTTCCTATTTGGGAGGGAGATAAAATCTTTTTCCGTTTGATTGAAGAAAACGTGCCGTTTTTTTCACTAAAACTTGAATACGTAGGGGATACGCTTGTAAATGCGGTGTTAAATGAAAAGAAGATAGAAATATAAAAATGGAACAACCAAGTGGTTGTTCCATTGAATTTTATTTATTATCAATTTCAAAATAATCTTGTAAACGGTCTACGAATGCATCGGCAATAGTTTCGTATTCGTCATCATCTTCGATTTCGTAGAAATATTCTTCACCGTTTTCTTCGCCAACTTTTACGATTACCAATTCACCGCTGTCGTCAAGCATTTTCTGTGGGTCATCAAAAGTGGGGAGAAGCGCCAAGTATCTTGCTTCATCGGTTTCGACAGCGTCAAGAATTTCAAAACTGTATTCTTTTCCGTCATCATCGGCAAGAGTTATTATATCGGGATTGTATTCATTGTTTTTATCTGCCATAATTATCACTCCTTAAAAACTATTTTAATATTATTTTAAAGGTCTGTCAATATCATTTTTCTCGAAATCTAAAACTTTTCTGAACTGGGTTTCGTAAAGGTCTTTGTATTTTTCGCTTTTACTGAGCAATTCCTGATGAGCGCCTTCTGCGGTTATTATGCCCTTTTCAATGACCATTATTTTATCGGCCGCAATTACGGTGGAAAGACGGTGTGCAATAACAATACTTGTTCGGTTTTTCATTACATTGTCGAGCGCTTCGCTTATAAGATTTTCCGAAATTGAGTCAAGCGAAGAGGTTGCTTCATCCAAAATTAAAATCTTAGGGTCTTTTAATACTACACGGGCGATTGACATACGCTGTTTTTCGCCGCCCGAAAGTTTAAGTCCGCGATTACCTACCATTGTATCAAATTTTTGCGGAAGAGACATAATAAAATCATAAATATTTGCAACACGGCAGGCACTTTCTATTTCTTCTATTGTGGCATCGGGTTTTGCGTATAGTAAATTTTTTAAAATAGTGCCGTTGAAAAGATAAGTGTCCTGAGTTACAATACCTATATTTGTGCGAAGATATGCAAGGTCAAAATCCTTGACGTCTACACCTGCAACCTTGACTTTACCTTGTTTTACATCAAAAAGGCGGGGTATCATACCGATAATAGTGGATTTACCTGCGCCCGAAGTGCCTACAATGGCATACATTTTACCTTTGGGCACGGTAAAACTTACTCCCTTTAATACGGGGTTGCTCTCATCGTAAGCAAAATGTACGTCACAAAATTCCACCTGTGAATTTTCAATGCTGGGTTTTTGGGGATTTTCAGGGTTTTCTATTTCGTGCGGACGGTCAAGATACTCGAATATACGGGAGAACAGTGCGAGAGAACGGATGAAGTCAACCTGTAAATCCAGCAGTGAACGTACAGGTTGGTAAAGACGGTTTACGAGCGACACTACAACTGTGATATCACCAATTGTAAGACCGCTGTCTTTATAACTCATAATTAAAAATCCGCCTGCAAAATAAATGCAAAGAGGGGCTATTTGTATAAACATGCCCAAAAAGACGTGAAACCAACTACCTGCTCTGCGCTCTTTTATGGTAGTTTTTGTCACCTCGTTGTTAATCTTTTTGAATTTTTCGTACTCTGCCTTTTCTTTGGTGAAAAGTTTTACGAGCATAGAACCGCTTACCGATAAGGTTTCGTTTATCTGGGTGTTAAGTTCGTCGCTTTTTTCCTGCACTTCACTTGCCAACATCCAACGCTTTTTACCAACTGCGCGAGTGGGGAAGATTAAAAGCGGTATTACAATAAGACCTACGATTGCCAGTCGCCAATCGGTATAGAACAAATAAAAAACACAGGTGCCCACGGTTAGCACATTACTGACTACCGAGGTTAGCATTACCGATATTACGGCACTTACACCGTTTATATCACTGTTCATTCGGGTTATGATATCGCCCTGTTTTTCATTGGTGAAAAAGGCGTGGGGCATATGTTGTAGATGGTCATACATTTCGTTGCGCATATCGTAAATAATTTTTTGCGATATCCAAGAGTTTATGTATTGCTCCAAAACGCTGATTATCTGCGAGAGCGACAACACAACAAACGCAAGTATCAAAAGGTTTATAAGGGTTACCATTTTACTGTTGGGAGCGGCGATTGCATCCACAATTTTACCCGTTATTATAGATGGGAAGAGACCTAAAACTGCCGAAATAATCAACGCACCGAACACCAACAAAAACTGCCATTTATATGGCTTTAAGTAGGAAAGTATCCTAATTAAAAGTTTTTTGTCCATTTTGGGTTTGTTTTGTTTTTCTTTTTCAGTTAAAAACCCGTGGGGTCCACCCAAATGCATAGGTCCACGCATACCGGGGGGTGGTGGATTCATAGGTCTCATAGTATCACTTCCTTGTATGATTATTTTAACATATTGCACAAATAAATGTGTGAACAAATATACATTTTTACAAAATATACAAAAGTTATCAACTTTTGCTTGACAAATTGTGAATAATGCCTTATAATAAAGACACAGAGAAAGGAGGAGCTAAGAAAATGAAAGAGTTAACTCCACCTGAAAGGTACCTAAATAAACGAAAGGCGTGATTCCAATGAAGTAATTAAACCCAAAAATAAAACAAACTTCCAAAAAATTAAGACTCTTTTAGGATAATGATTTTGTAAAATAAAATAATAAGTTAAAATTTATATATACAACCACAGTAGGTGATAAAATGAAAGGATTAAGACGTTTTATCAAATAAACTGTAAAGGTGAGTCCAATGTACAATTTAAATTTTAAAACTTAAAGCGACCTTTTAAGATGCAAAGAGATAACAGGGGAACGCCCCAAGAAAATATAGCGCCGTTTTAACGGTGTGCATAAAAAGGAAGATTTTTGAGTGTCAGACACAATTGAATATGTATAGAAGCGGTTACGAATGGATAATTTCGTAACCGCTTTTTGTTGTATAACGAAAACCACGCACTTAGCGTGTAGTTACAAAGAGGCTTTTGCCGATGAACAATTCCGCTGAAGCGGAGGCTCCACTTGTGAGGGGAGCTGGCAAAACCGCAAGGTTTTGACTGATGGGTAGTTTAGTAATAATATTCTTTCTCTCCCTCCGTCTTTTTGCCTTACGGCAAAAATCCACCTCCCTCATCAGATGGAGGCAGACTGTCGAATTTCCGGCGGTGAGGTATGTTTGCAAATGATGAATTTTTCGGCGGACTTTCAGTCAGGCCAGTAACAGCTGCTTATAGCCGCAGAGCAAACTATCGGCTAAGCCGGTAGTCATGATTGTTTATATTTGTATAATGTGGGGTTAGGCAACCACGTTTATACTTTTCATAATGACTTTTTTCGACTTTTAAAATATCATCAATCGCATATGAGGTCAAAAATGACCCTATTATCATAAAATTTATAAATCTATGATATGATTAAGTTAACATATAAAAGGAGGAAAAATAAATGGAAAAAACATATTTACAAGAAGTAGGAGAAAGAGTAAGGGTATGTCGCAACCGTAGATTTATATCAAAGGTGGAACTTTCCAAATTGACCGGTGTATCGGTCAATACTATCACCCGAATGGAAAAAGGTAAGGAAGCGGTTGGCTTCGATGAAGCTGTAAAAATTTGTAATGGTTTAAAATATAGCGTCGAATATATTTTCACAGGCAACTGCGGTATTGCGGAATTGGTTAAAATGAATTTAAAAGTATTAAATATGCCTGATTTATATTCTGAAAATCTGCAAAAGGTAGCAAGTGCTTTTTGGGCCACTTGCCCAAGATACTACAAGTAGAAAAATTAAAACTTTCTAAAACGTTTTTGATAGGTAGTTAACAATTTAACAGTTGAAATCTGTGTGCAGATATTGTAAAATAGATATATCAAATTAAACGAAAGGGTGTTTTAAGTGAACAGATTTACTTTAAACGAAACTTCTTACCATGGGGCAGGCGCCATAAACGCAATCCCCGATGAAATCGCTCGTCGCGGCTTTAAGAAAGTTTTCTTGGCTACCGACCCCGGCCTTATCGAGTTTGGCGTAGTTAAAAAGGTTACCGATGTATTGGATAATGCAGGTATTGCATACGGCATTTATTCTGATATCAAGGCTAACCCCACTATTGAAAACGTACAAAGCGGCGTTGCTGCTTTCAAAGAAATGGAAGCCGACTGCATCGTAGCAGTAGGCGGCGGTAGTGCTATGGATACCTCAAAGGCTATCGGTATCATTATCACCAACCCCGAATATGCAGACGTTCGTTCTTTGGAAGGTGTTGCTCCTACTAAGAATAAGTGCGTTCCGATTATTGCAGTTCCTACCACCGCAGGTACCGCTGCTGAGGTTACTATCAACTACGTTATTACCGACGTTGAAAAGAAACGTAAATTTGTTTGCGTTGACACCAACGATATCCCGATAGTTGCAGTTGTAGACCCCGATATGATGGCTTCTATGCCTGCAGGTCTTACCGCTGCTACAGGTATGGATGCTTTGACCCACGCTATCGAAGGTTACATCACCAAGGGTGCTTGGGAACTTTCTGATATGTTCCACATCAAAGCAATTGAAATTATCGGCCGTTCACTTCGTGCGGCTGTAAAGGGCGAAGCTGACGGTCGCGAAGGTATGGCTCTCGGTCAGTATGTTGCAGGTATGGGCTTCTCTAATGTAGGTCTTGGTGTTGACCACTCTATGGCTCATACCCTTTCAGCTTACTATGATATGCCTCACGGTAAGGCTTGTGCTACACTTCTCCCTGCAGTTATGGCTTATAACGCAGAAGCAACCGGCACAAAGTACCGCGATATCGCTATCGCTATGGGTGTTGAGGGTGTAGAAAAGATGACCCAAGACGAATACCGCGCAGCTGCTGTTGAAGCAGTTCGCAAGCTTGCAGAAGATGTTGGTATCGTTTGCTCACTCAAGGGTGTAGTTAAGGAAGAAGATATCGACGCACTCTCTGCCGATGCTTTCGCAGATGCTTGTCGTCCCGGTAACCCCAAGGATGTAACCGAAGAAGATATCAAAGCTCTTTACAGAAGCTTAATGTAATCTAAAAAACTTAACTCCCGTTGCTAACGCAACGGGAGTTTTTGTATTTATTTGTAGGGACAGGCGACTGTCCGTTAATCCTTTTTTATCGCGGTAATAAATTCGGCAAGTTTTAACTGTTGTTCTTCATTAAGGTTATCTAAAGCGCTTAAAAGTGCCGGATGCAAATTACTTTTACTAATTGTGAAAAAATTTTTAAGCGAAATTTCAAGTGCATAACATATATAGGATAAAACTTCTACGGTAGGATTTTTTAATCCTAATTCTATTTCGCGCAAATAACTTTGGGATATACCTGCCTTGTTTGCAAGTTTGTTAGTGCTCATTCCTTGTTGCTCTCTAAGTTCTATAATGCGTTTACTAATATCCATACACTCACCTCTAAGTCATATTATATACGCTAAAGTGATAAAAAATTACATTTATAGAGTTGACAAATTAACGATATAGTGTTACAATATCATTGCAATTGCAATTATCAATTAATTTAGGAGTAATAATTATGAATGAACAAACAAATAATTCAGTCGGCGTAAAATCATTTTTTGCTTCAAGCTTTGGCAAGTTGACGGTAATGGTCATCAGCGGTCTTATAATTTATGGACTTATAGTTGTGGGTTTGGCCGCTTCAACTCCGATATTTTTTATAACAATGTTTGGTTGCGGATATTTTGGTTGGAAAGCTTTAAATAGAATTACCCCGAGTATTTTTTTAATAATGCCTTTAATGGGTTGGTTTATTTATTTCTTTATCAAGGGTATGCTTTCTGTAGTAATAGGTGCTTTTATAGCACCCTATCAAATAGGCAAAATGATAGCGTCAGTAACCAGCGATATCGCTAATGATAAATTATAATATTTATGGCTATAGCAACAGAAGATTTAAAAAAATATCTATCCGGCGTTCTTGAAATGGAGCTTAATCTTTATGCGCAAGAACGTATAATTTCTGATATGGAACAGAAATATGCTTCTTTAGCAATATCGAGAAGCATACGAAAACCTATATTTGAAAAGGTGAGATTAAGTTCAAGTTTGAGCAAGGGTTTTGGTATTTCGGCACCGATTTGTGGCGTTTTAGCGGCTATAACAGCTTTTATAGTAGAGTATGATGGTACATTTTTTGGGTTTATAGGGTGCATAATTTTAGCAATAATTTATGCTGCGTTGGGCGCTATAATCGGTGGAATTGTGGTTGGAATAATTGTGGGAATTTTTATCCACGTCTTTAGTGTTAAACAAGGTGACGCCAAGCACCAAGAGGATATTGAAAATTATAATAATAGCATAGCTAAAGATAATTCCAGAATAAAGCGTGAAAAGCTGCAAAAAGCTGCGCTGAAAAGGGAATTGGATGTTATGTATAATTGCAATTATAAGACCAAACAAAATTTAAAAAGCATTTATTCTTATAATATTCTTGATCCTGATTATAGAAATATTTATGCCGTTAGTTCTATATACGGATATATAAAAAAGGGAAGAACCTTTAGTCTGGAATTTAATGGCAGTATCGGTGACCAGGGCGCCTATAATATTTATGAGCAAGAGCGCAGATTGGATATAATAATCACTAATACGGAAGAAATACTTTGCCGATTGGATGAGGTTGCACAAAATCAGTATGACCTTGTCGTTGGTTTGCAGGATGCCAATAAAAGGATAAATTCGCTTTGCAATAATATGAATGACCATATGCGGAAAATTGGTGATTCGGTTGATGCTATTGAAAGATGTCAAGCTGTGATTGCATATAATAGCGAGAGAACGGCTAATGAAATGGCTTTTATGAATTGGATGAATTGTATCAGATATTAACAAAAACTCCCGTTGCGTTAGCCACGGGTGGCTAAGGACAGTTTAGGTGAAATATACGGTGTAGTCAGTTACGGCTACACCGTGTTTTCATTTTTACGAAGCCTTTTGGGCATGGGCTTTCATTTCTTCTTTTGCCTTTTCTAACATTTCAGCATCAGGGAACTGTATTATTCCAACACCCACAAAGTGTATTTTTATAGGAACATGTTTCTTCCCGTCTGCTCCTCTTACTCGGTCAAAGACTTCAATTTTGTCAATGAGCTTATTAACAATAGAAGGTGTAAGTTCTTTCAGGTCAGTACATTGACGGATATTAGCAAGAAAGTTTCTGACATCAACGTTTTCTTGTTGTGCGGTATTGATAAGCCTCTCTGAATCCTCAACCTTTTTAATTAAATCCTTCTGCTCTTTTTCATAGTTAGTAAGCATACGGTTATAACGGTCATCAGGTAATTTACCGAGAACATTTTGTTCAAATACCGCCTCAATAAGTTTGTCTAACTCCTGTATGCGTTTCTTGTTTTTCTCGAGTTCATACTTTGCTTCTTTGAGGTTGTTTGCGATGTTTAATCTGTGTTCCTTAGCAAACAAGTACAGAAATACAGGTTCATACTCCGTAATATACTCTGCCGCTTCTCGTATAGTTTTAAGCACCATATTCTCTAACACTACATTTCTTATATAGTGAATAGAGCAACTGCCCCTGTTTTCCTTGTAAGCTGAGCAACGGAAGAATTCCTGATGTTCTTTTATGCTTTTAGCTGCACAGAAATATAATCTTGAACCGCAATCTCCGCAATACACCAAGCCTGAAAATATGCTTTCTCTGCCCGTTGCAGTATTTCTGCGACGGTGCTTTTTTATTTCCTGAACTCGTTCCCAAGTATCCATATCAATAATCGGTTCCTGCGTATTTGGTATGATAACCCAATCTTCAGTATCATTATACATTTTCTTATGAACCTTATAGCTGACAGTTGTAGATTTGAAATTGACTGTACAACCTGTGTATTGCATATTATCAAGAATATGTTCAATACTTGTTTCAGCCCAAGCATAAGATGTTGTAAAAGGATTTCTTGTTTTTCGTCCTATTGAAGCATAATATGCTGTCGGTGTTAAAATTTCTTCTCTTTCAAGTCTGCGAGCAATTTTTGTTGTGCCTAAACCTTCAAGAGCTAATTGATAAATATATCTGACAACTTTTGCGGCGGGTTCATCAATTAGCCACTGCTTAGGATTGTCAGTATCTTTTTTATATCCGTACGGGACTGTTGGCGAAACTCTTTCTCCGTTATCGGATTTTGATTGCCACACCTGACGGATTTTCTTGCTTGTCTGTGATGCATACCACTCGTTAAACAGGTTGTGGAACGGCATCATTTCTGTACCCTTACCGCTTATTGTTTCAACATTCTCTTGAATAGATATAAAGTTAACACCTAAAGACGGATAAAGCACCTGAGTATAGTGGTCAAACAATATATGCTCACTACCAAAACGGGATAAATCCTTTACGATAACTGCACCGATTTCTCCTGTTTCTATCATGCGTTCCATACGCTGAAAATCAGGTCTGTCAAAGGTTGTACCTGAGATACCGTCATCAACAAAGAACATTGTATTTTTGTACCCGTGCTTTTTGGCGTAATCAGAAAGAATCTGCTTCTGATTGGTGATACTGTTGGATTCGGAATCCTTGTTGTTATCCTTATCCTTGTCTTTATCCTTTATGTCATCAACGGACAAGCGACAGTATAATGCGGTAATTTTTTCGTTAATATTTTTCTCGGCTTTCTTTGCCATAATTATAACTCCTTTCCGGAAGCCGAGCATTGCATTAGGTATTTCCATTTTACAATGCCCGACCGCCATTTTTCAAATGTGTGGTTTATGAATGCTGTTCCGACAGTAGAATTTCTTTAAACTGCTGTAACAACGATTTATTTAACTTGCCGTCAAACACACCTGTTACATCATAAACAATGCCGTGTATCTGTTCGGAAACTTTAATTTCATCGGGAATAGTGTGCATTTTCTCCATTCTCTTTATTTCATCAGGCTTTGGAATTGCATATTCCATAAAATCAACGGGAATATTATCATCTATTCTGCCTGAACCTTTTCTTGAAACAATCTTAGGGGCTATTGAAAGTTTCTTCATTTGCATCACCTCGCATCTCTATCACGGTTTCTCTGTCTCTGAAGATGTTTGTGGTAATATTCCAGTGCTTTTAAGATATGCTCTTCTTTCTGTTGTTTGGTGTAATTCTTACCGAAGAACTTGTTTATACGTTCTTCAGGGATTTTTATAGCCTCTGCCTGATTAGGTTTGGGAGCTGTTAAAATTGCTAACACCGTATCAGCATTAAGCTGATTCTGCTCCGAGAGCTTTCGCATTTTCTGTGCCTGTGCAAGTGAGGGAGTGACCTCATCACTCTCATAGGTTTCAAAAATCATCATCTGCTCTTCAGGAGTAAGATATGAAAGTTCAACCGCAGGTCGCATTGCAATTCTTCCTTCATCCACAAGGTTAAGAAGCGATTTTTCAAGGTTTGTCAGACGTATATACCTTTTGATTTGGGTTGCACTGTCTTCGCTGTCCTGTGAGATTTTTTCTGCAGAGCTCAACTTTGGACCCATTGGGTCCGAAGTTAAATCAGTGCGTTTGCCCTGCTTTTTAAGAGCATCCATTTTCATCTTGTATGCAAAGGCTTTTTCCGATGGAAGAATATGCTCTCGGTGCAGATTACTGTCAACAAGGATAATATCTGCTTCTTCCTTACTAATAGACAGAACTACTACTGGCACCTCTGCCATTTCAAGCCTTGTCGCTGCAAGGTATCTTCTGTGACCTGATACTATTTCAAACACATCCGCCTTATCGTCCTTTCGCACCATAAGAGGCTGTATAATGCCATTTTCACGGATACTGTCTTCCAACGGCTTCATATCTTCCTCACGGCACTTGTACGGATTTTTGAAATTCGGCACTATACTACTCACAGGCATATTTACGATTTCTGTAGTTTGAGGCTTTACCGCCTCTGTTTCTTCTGTTTTATCAAACAGGGTGTTAATAAAATTATCTTCAATATTCATTTAATTACCTCTCTTTTTTTATTTCTATATTTTTGTTGGGTTTCTCTTTTCGGACAGTTTTCAGCACGTCCGAGATAAATGCTTTTACTTTGTCGGGCATCAGTCTCAATGCTTCAAGATACGGCGCACAGACTTGTTCAAGCTCATGAAGCTTGTTGCTCAGACGGTTTATATGGCTCTGTAATTCCCAATTCCTTTTTCGGAGTCGTTCGTTTTCTCCCTCAAGGTCATAAATCTTGCTTCTTGCCGCAACGGACTGCTTTGCCATATTGCTCAGGTCATTAAAATCTTCACTTGAAATTGTGACCTTGCCTGTAAGCGTTTTCTTACCCATACTGTCAATTTCAAGGAATGTTTTATTCGCAGTCTTAATTTCTTCATAGCGAATTTCTTCCTTTTCAACCTGATTTTTGATTTCTTCAAGGCGTTTCTTATCCTGCTGAATCTCATACTGCAAACAAGAAAGATGTTCTGTCGTACTGCCTTTTTCACCACGCATGAAATCATTGAAGCCGGCTCTTTGCATATGATTGAAGAAATCATCCTGCAGGATACTGTAAGAGGGAATCAGCACAGGCTTCCCTTTTTCATTGAATATAACATTACCGTTTTCATCTACCGCCTGCGGAGATTTCCACTTCTTTGAATGGCTTATCTGGTTGACGGTTTCTTTGACAGTACCTACAAGTGATTTATCCTTGCACCGCTTTGTCCATAGAATTTGCTTCTCTACAACAGGCAGAGCTACAAGGTGCATATGATAGTGGTACACGGGTTTTCCGTACTGTTCTGTGAGAGCTACATTCAGTTCATCTGCGTGCATAACGGCAGAGATGATATTCTGTTCACCGTACAAGGCAACTGCAAATCTGTAGGCTTCTTCATAGAACTCTTTGGCATAATCATAGCCACCGTGTGTTTCAAAGTAGTCTGTGTTGACATCGAATATCATTTCATCAAAGACCTTTGCATCAGCTTTCAGACCACGCATACAGACTTTCTTTTCGGCCAAGAGATTATTCAGTTTTTCATTGTAGGTCAGTTCACCGCAATCCTTGAAATGCACATTCATATCACACCGAGCCGTATCAACATTCATGTTGGCATAGCTTTCATTTTTTCTCTCGTTGTGCCTTTCACATTTACCGATTGTGCTTTGTGTATGAGTGACCACTCTTGCTACACTGTAGTTTTTCTTTGACATAGGTTTTACCTCCTTTCTGCATTACTGCTTTATTTGTTCCGCACTTTTTTCAAAGTACGTAACCCACTATGACACTTTCACGCCTTCACCGTGCAAAGATGTCAGTGGGCTCTGCGAGGCTCATAAACTAAAATTTCCCGCTTTTCAAGGGAGCGACAAACTTTAGTTGCGGTGTATACCGAAGACGAGCTTCGCTATGTAAGGGTGGCTGTAGTATCCTTTATACCGTGTTCCGTTTGTGGGGGCAGTTATCTAATAACAAAATCTAACGCAGTATCTATATACCAAAAAAAAGTGACACGTTCACTCATACCGTGATAAAAACTCTCTCTTCGTGATATTGTAATTTGCTTCATAATATGTCAGAATATATTCAGAAAGAGACGTCGCTTTCAATTCATAAAACGAGGTTTTTGATATGAAATTAAACATAGGTGAAACAATAAAAAGATTACGAAAAGAGCGTGAAATCACACAGGAA
>JAZSNT010000072.1:0-5825 GCA_045536525.1 Acutalibacteraceae bacterium | reverse complement strand
TGTATTCGATTAACTCTTTCTCAAAATCTTTGATATATGTATATTTCCTTTGCATAACAAAACCTCCTATGGTAGTGTTTTTATTCTACCATAGGAGGCTGTTTTTTTCTATTGTCCGTTTTTACTGGACTTGTGCATTTTGAGTTGCAGTTTTACTTTTTTTACGTCTTTGCCATTTTCATAACTATGCTTGTGGGTAATATTTTTGCTATCGCACGGTAGAATTTATAGAAGAAACGGTCGCAAAAAACGGCTTTACTTTTTTTAGATGCTTTAAGTGAATGTTCTGCCATTTTTTGTGCATTGTCACGCGGTAACATATCAAAGGTTTTACTGGTGCCCTTTTCAATACCTGCAACGCCTAAAAATTCGGTTTCCATAGGTCCGGGGCAAACGGACAGAACATTTATTTTGCGTTCTTTTAGTTCGGTGCGTAAAGCACGGGAAAAACTCATAACAAAAGCCTTTGTGGAAGAGTAAACCGCCATACGTGTGTTGGGTACGAACGATGCTATTGAACAAGTGTTTATAATCTCTGCCTTTTCATTCATAAAGGGGAGAGTGGTACTTGTCATAACGGTCAGCGCCTCGCAGTTTAGCCTTATCATACCTGCGTTGTCCTCGGTGGAGATTTCGTAAAATAATGCCAATTTGCCGAAACCTGCGTTATTGATAAGCAAGGTTACCTCTGCGTTTTCACTTTCAAGCAAGTTTTTATACTCTTTTATTGCGGTGTCGCTTGTAATATCAAGCGGTACAATGCGGTATTTTTTGCTTAGATTAGATGCTACTTCTTCTAATTTTTCTTTTCGACGGGCTACAAGCCAGATTTCTTCAACATCGGGACGCAAACGGCTTACTGCCAAGGCATATTCTTTGCCAAGACCCGATGAAGCACCTGTAATTACGGCGATTTTCATATCATTACATCCTTTTCATTTTGTGGCTCCATCTTTGAGGGAGCTGGATTTTGCGAAGCAAAAGACTGAGGGAGTTAACCCCAACAATTCTCTCCTTGCATCAAAACTTTGTTTTGAAATCCCTCTCGTCAGAGGTGGGCAAGGATTTTGATTATTTTTCAATGATTATACCACATCTTACCTGTAATTTCAAGTGAACAGTTTTTGTAAAATTGAGTCGGTAAAAATACCGAGCGCATTAAAATCCATAGCGTTTATATAAAAACTTTCCAATTCGTCGTGAACAAGTTTTGCCTTTTTTAATGTATCGCAACAGGCAGAGAATAAACTTTCTTTTACTTTGCGGTCAAGTTTAAGGCGTGGGGAAGAATTATGAAGCAGTTTACTGCTTACAAAGCGACGTGCATGAATGCGGCGTGTATCTGTTGCAAAAAAGTGCGACTTATCTTCGGTTACAAAGGCAAGTGACAGTTCGGGTATTATGATATGGTCTATAATAAGCGACGGTAAAAACGGGTTTTTAAGTGTTACAAATTCATAACCGTTTATAAGGGCAAAATTGCGGATTTCGGTCATTATAATATTGGAACAGGCGCGGTGTTTATCGGATATGATAACTACTTTTTTGCAACTACCTAGTACTGTTTCGGGGTAGGCAATAATGCCTTCGGGTGTGACACCGCCTAAAAATGCTTCCCATTCATAAGGTGTGCCGCTTTTTTGCGGTATGTTTTTCTTGCAAAGTTTCATAGCAAAGTTTTTGGTTTCAACTTTTTTGGTGCACAAAAGGGCGGTTTTATATTCGTCGAGCATAATCTGACCTGCCGCTATTAAATATTTTTGGGCGGTCTGGTGTAGTGATTTGTTGTGGTCGGTGGTTTCGATTATTTCTTTCGTATTGGTTATTTTGGCACTATCCCAAAACATACCAAAATTTAAAATTTCTTCGCAAACAGCAGGATAATGCGGATCTACGGTGTGAGGAGCGGTGCCGTCCATAATTATAGTTTTGCGTGAGGGCAAAACAACTGCATCAAGCGAATGGGGGTCAGAACTGCACGGACAAAGGATGTATGATTCACCCTTTTTTTCGGCAGTTTTTGCGATTTTTTTCATAAATGAAGATTTGCCAGTACCGGGACCGCCTTTTATTATATATGCTTTCCAATTGTCATTGGGGTTATAACAATCAGCAAAATGACTTACAAAACCCTCACACGAATTTGCCGCTAAAAAATATTTTAAAGTTTTTTCCATAAAATCTCCTCCAAACATTAATATTTTATGAAAAAAATATAGATTTGACACAAAAAGGATTTTGTGTTAAAATACTTTGCGGAGTCGGTTAGACGGTTGCGGATAGAAATATCTGAGGAAAGTCCGAGCCCCACAGGGCAGAATAGCGGCTAACGGCCGCCGAGGGTGACCTTAGGGAAAGTGCAACAGAGATATACCGCCTGCGGCTTTGTCGCAAGACATTGAATTGGCTTATGCCGTGCCCGCAGGTAAGGGTGGAAAGGCGAGGTAAGAGCTCACCGGTTTCACGGGAACGTCGAAACCCTGTAAACCCTATTTGGAGCAACGCTAAGTGTGGCTATACATTTGCCCGATGTGCCACGAAAAGCGGCTTGAGCGGTGAGAGCAATCTCCCGTCGAGATAGATGACCGTCCACGACAGAACTCGGCTTACAGACCGACTCCGCAAGATAGATTTCATATTTTGAAAAAATATTTCATAAAACCAAAATCCCGACGTGTGTCGGGATTTTTTAATTATTATGATGTAATTATTTGTAACGGTATAAATACCTCTAATGATTCAAAGACTATTATCTGGTAGAATTATGTTTTTTTATAAAGAAAAATCTTTGCTGTACGTTTTCCCTTTATTGTAATGGGTAAACCGACGGTTGCAAGCTCTTTTGCATCAACTATGGTGTTATCACAGGTATCAATATCGGTGAAAATATAGCTTCCGTCATTATCTAAGCCGCTAAGACTGTAATTTGCAGTTTCATATGGTGAATTTTCACGGCGGAATACCATAATCATACCGTCTTTTTGCTCGGGGCGGTTAAACTGCGAAGCGCACCAGATATCAGTGCGGTCACTGATTTGGGTTAAGGGATAAAAATCTTCGCTAAAATAAGGCTGTATAAGCTTATATTCTTGCAGATTCTTTTTAAGCCAGGATAATTTTTGCGGGTCTTTTTCAAAGGCCTCGTTGGCGCTGAAAAAATATCCCGCAGCAAGAGATGCCCCAAAAGAACTGCGGATATTATAAGTATCTGTAATTCTTCCCGTACCCGTGCCCGAGTAAGGTAACCAACTGTTAAAGGAAAGGTTGTGGCATTGCGCGGCTTCAGGGATATAATTAGCCGTACAGGTATAGTCACTTCTCCACAACGGAACACTGCGGCGGTAGTTTTCGATGTCTATTCTACGCCCGCCCGATGAACAGTTATCGATAAGCAGGTGCGGGAATTTTTCAAGTAATGCATCCCAAAGACGATAATGACCCATGATGTGCTTAATTTCTGTAATACCCTTGCGGTTTTCCCTATCGTAAGAACGCCAATAATCCAAGGGATAACGGTTGAAATCCTCACGGTAGCAATCTATGTTGTTTTCGGCAATTATGTCAGAAAGAGTATTGAATGCCCACTGCCACGCCTCTTCATTGCCTAAGTTCAGCAACCAATTGGTGTCGGGGTGGTGAATAAAATATTCGGGGTGCTCGGTTGCTATGGGGGTGCCTTCTATTGCACGTTCAATTTCAATCCAAAGCAAGAATTTCATTTTCGCCTTGTGGATTGAGTCGGCAAAGGGTTTTAATCCGTTTGGATGTATAAGCGGTGCGGGTTGCCAATCGCCTATGGGTTCTCCCCAGGTACAATCCCATTCATCCGCGCTTGGCTTTGTGTTTTTACCGTACCAGCCTGCATCCATCCAAATATAATCAAACGCAAGTTCGGATTCTTTAATTGCATTAACACGCTCTATTGCCGTATCGGTTTTAATGCCGCCCCAAATCATTGCGCTTAAAGGCGGCAAAGCTTCTCTGCCGGCTTTTCCGATGGGTGAAAAATGCTTTTTAAGCAGTCGGCGCCATTTGTTTTGAGAATCTATTATACTGCACCTGTACGGCATAACCACAAAGGACGAGGTGCGAATTTTTTCATTTGGCAAAAGATAGAACTCGGCATCCTTTATTTTTGTTTTTATGTTTACGTCATCTTGATTGCGCGTAACCTCACAATTCCACTGACCAGACCAGCCTATAGCGAAAATATAGCCTTTATTATCCTTGTGTATATTAAAGAATGGAGCATTCCCGGCGCTTGAGCGACCGCCAAAGTTGGAAATACTTTTTGTTGTTTCGGGTGGCAAAAAGCCCTCGTAACGATTTGCGGTAATGCGGTCGGGGAATGACGTGAACTCGTCAAAGCTCCAACAAGAGCCTTTTGGGGTTAAGAACACGGTATGGTCGGTATATTCAGGTTTATAGGTACATTCAAAAAAAAGATTTTCGTGCGGCATAGGAAGGTTTATGTCTGCGTCATAAAGCGCAGTAATCATTTTGGAAGGTTTGTCGGATGTGTTTTCAAACCAATTAACCCATTCATAAGCATCATCGTATTTTGTTAGTATATTTGTAATTTTAAGCCCGTCTTCAAGGGTATATATAGTGGTTAAACTGTTTCCGTCTTGGATTTCTTCTTTTTTAAAATTAAGAGTAGAAAACGGAACATTGTCATATAAAAAACTGAATAAGGGTTTGTTTTTTAAAATTTCCATAACGTTACTCCTTTAAAAATTTACAAGTCAGTTATAGCAGTATATATTCAAAAAAGCAATAAAAAACAATAAAAACGCCATCCTTTTGGGATAGTGCCTTTTTGGTTTAAGATTGTGCTATGATTTTTAATGCTTCGGTTAAGGCTTCTTTGGTTTCTATGGGTGTTAAATCTCTGCATAAATCACCCAATGTAAGGCTTAATAAATCAAACTTTTGCTCACTCATCGGCTGATTAGCTTTCAAATCATCATACATTTTTTCGTAAAGAGCGATAAGCTTGCGGTTAGTATCTTCTCTTGCATCCACAACGTGTGCGATAGCATCTGCAAGGTCGGCTGTGCCGACGTCTCCGGGACATTTAGATTCCAATTTGCTTAATTTTTCTAAAGCGGCGGTCAAGTACGCACTGTCTTTAGAAATGTTTTCAAGCATCGTAAGAATATAATCTATTGTATATTTAGTGGTTTCTTGTGTTGTAGCCTCTGCCTTTGCATTAGTTTCATTAACAACTTTTTTATTTTCTGACATTTTGTTGTCCTCCAATTCATTATCTGGCGGACACGCAAGGCATATTGTGTTTTCATCTATGAAGCGTGCCCTGCCGTTTTTGACTAAGCCCTTAGCCCTTTTAGGGTAGGTAGTCTCATATTCTTTTCCGTTTTCATCTACAACAATAACATTTTTTTCGATGGGTGTCATCCCCTTTGCCGTAAATATTTATTCTTGTAAAGCCGTTTTTTGTGATGGGTGCCGTCCCCGTTTACACAAATATTATAGCATATAGTTTTGTGAAAATCAACTAGAAAATGTAGGGATAGGCGGTCTGTCAAGAGTATGATAGTATACACTTGTGCAAGATGATTGTATACACATTATAATCTTGAAATTTTTCGATTTAACAGTTTTCCGTTTTCATTAGAAAACTCTGCAATTTTAAAGTTTCTATAACAAGCAATAAAGGAATCCCCTAGGGGATTCGGGCGAAATTCTATGTATTCGTTAATCATTGTTTCACTCAAATAAATTTGCCAACTGTTAAATCTAACATAACCCCAACTATTAACTTTTATGATATGATACTGTCCGCCATATTCAAATTTATCTAC
>JAZSNT010000075.1:0-5117 GCA_045536525.1 Acutalibacteraceae bacterium | reverse complement strand
AAAATTTTTGCTTTGTCTATAAATCAAGAGTTTGAACTATGTAAATAATTATAAAATTATTATTCAACACGCACCCAATGATAATTTCCGTTTTGGTCAAAATCGGCTTTACCGGTAATTGTCCAGAAAACAGTAAACGCTATTGCATCTACTCTGTTGGTGATGACATCAAAGCTTGTTATATAATCGCCTTGTGAAGTAATATTACCTGCCGAGCACCTTATATTACCTGCCGCACCGGAATAAGGGGTAACATTAAAGCTTGTCTGACTATCAGATAAAAATTTATGCGCAGATACATCACCTACAGATGTACTTACATTCTGCCCTGCAGCAAAGTTAGAAATAGCCGTCCTGCCTGATATGGTTTTAATAACTGTTTTTCGCAGCCAGCTTCCGCCAAACAGGTCTGTCGGGTTTATTTGCTCATCATCTGTTAAATAAACACAACCCACAGGATAAATTACATCTGTCATATTTGACATTTGATTTTGTATTTCTTCTATCAGTCCGTTTACTTGGTCTTTTTTGTAATATTCCGTAAGGTCAACCTCTACCTGTTTTGAGGTTATATATTCCCAACCGCTGTCTAACCATATATACTCATCAAATAAATTCTGTTGTATTGGCTCGTCACTTGGTACAAGATAAATTCTGTTAAGCAAACCAGTTTGGGGGAGCACGTCCACAACTTTAATAAAGTCAAATGTGGCAAGTTCACTATCCACATATTGTTTTGTAGCCACCGAATTATCGGTTTCGCCCATAGTTTGCACTTCAGCGTGACCGTCTGCAAATACATTAAATGCATTCTTGCGGTCAGTATCCGAAGTACCGTTACCTACAGTAAACACGCTACGTGTAGTAGGCTTTGAATTATATGTGCCTACAACGGTTTGACCTATGTAGTCAGCGCACGTGTAGTTACCATGCGATGTGGAATAAAGTGCGTTAGCTTGATTGTTGTTGTAATCGTTGAAAATTTCACCGCCTTGGTCGGTTTTTTGACCAGTAAAGCCAGCACCATTTTCTACATAATTTGCAATCTCTATTTCAATACACTTGTCTATATATGCTGGAGTAGTCTCCAAAAATTCATTCACTTTTGACACAAGTTGGTCATAAAGAGATTGTGTAATTTCTGTACTTTGAGCGTTTTCTATAAGAGAGTTTTCCGCAATTTTAAATGTAAGACAATTTGTAGTCGCAATAACCTTACCACCACTTCCATAGAGCATTAAAGTACAAACACCCTCTTTAATTTCGGGTGGTAAAAAAACCCTGTTGTTCTCGTCAAGGTATAGATTGTAAGCAATTTTATTTTGTACAAATTGGGCAAATGTGGTAAGTCCATTCCAGTCTTCATTAAAATTAAATTCGAATCGCACAAAATTTTGTGACCCAGAAACAAATTCATTTAATGGAGAATGAATGTACATTTTTTGATTTACGACATTTATAGATATACTACTCATTTCGCCCTCCTATCTTTTATTTAAAATGGATTGAAAATTTATATTTGCAAAATGTTTTCTTTTAAGAAAACTAAATCTTGAACGTCAAACTTGCATTTTGCAACTTCTTCATATGTCAAAGAAAGTTCAAATTCAATTTCAACCAAGTTTAGTTCGTTTATTTTTTGCGAAATTGTATTCATATGTTCAGGTTTTATTTTTATGCCACCATCTGAATAAATTAAATTGCTATTTTCGTCTCGCTCTCCATATTCCTCAAGCAACTCGTTAATTTTAGAGTTATAAAAATCAACATGTCGTTTTAAAGAACATATATATTCTGCGATTTTCCAATCTAATTGAAAATCAGATGTGGTTTTAACCTTAGATAATATTTGATTTGTTTGTAAAATATTTTTTAAATTCATAATTCTTCCTTTTTGAATTTTGTATAAAAGACTTCTTTTATTTAGATTTTTGTATAATAAAACCGCAAGAGTTTAACTTGCGGTTAAAGTTTGTATTTTATTTTTAAGTTCTGCAACTGTGTTTTCAAGGTCTGCGATACGTGACTTACAGCGTTGTATTTGCCAAGTGTTGAGAGCAATAAATTCTTGCATTCTCAAGCTATAATAGTCCTCTTCAAAAACTAAGGCTAAATCATTTGTTCCGATATTTTTTTGTGCCGTTAAAACATCCTGAGCGACAAATCCAAAGTGTAAAATTTCAGTATTTCCACATTTTGCCTCGTGCGTATAATTAAAAGTTTTAGGTTGCAATAAATTAAAAAACTCTTCGTATTTATTTTCAATATCATTAACGTTGTTTTTTATCCTAATATCGGAACCCGTAACACTAAGAAGTACGTTTTTCCATGAAGCAGCTAGGGGTGTAACCATGCCCGAATCACTATAGGTTAGTCCGCCAATCTCTAACCATATAGAAGCTCCCGTATGACTACTGCTGATGTTAGAAGCATAAAGACATCCATTATTGATTTGCCAATTGCCTATATGACCTAAATTTGCATTTATCGTACCTGTAAACGAGCCGCTAGTTGCAGTAATTTTTCCTTTAATCTCTGCGTTTTCCGCATACAACTCGCCACCATAAGTGACCTGAAATGGATAAGTACCCTTGGTTACATTTCTAACACCAAATACTCGTGAATTTATTGTTGCATCTGCACCAACTGTTTGCATAAATGGACGATAAGTTGTGCCATTGAAAGTCGCATCTTTGTAAATAGCGGTAGGTGAAATTGTCCAGCCCCCGATAACTCCACTTTTAGAATGTAATTCTCCTGTTCGAGTAACATAAAAGGGTGTATAATCCCTCCAACTACCAGAACTTAAAGCATAATCCCATGGTGTTTCTCCAGAGTTGGTACCAGAATATCCTGCCCAAAACGCAGGGTCAGTAGGCGTGTAAGAAGCAGACATTCCTGTTCCGGGTACGCTTGTTGTAGAAGCTCTATATAAGAGCGTAGATGAACCTCTCTTTTGTAAAGCCCACCCACCGATTACACCGCTATCAATTTGGCATTTTTTACTTATCATAGTGCCATTAGCCGTAACTTGAAAATTATATATCCAATCTGACAAATCTGAAGCTGCAATCTCGTCTATAGAGTTGTAAATTTTTGAAGCTTCTCGAACAGCAAAAACAGAATCGTTATCACTCGAAGGCATTTGTATAAAGCAATCGTAAGTAGTATCATTAGTGCCATCTGAATTGTTATCTATGCTAATAGATTTTCTAAGTGCATTAGCTGATATGTTCCAACCAGCAATTTCGCCACTATTAGCAAAAATAGTGCTTGACAATACAAGATTACCATTGTCGTCGGCATAAAAAACATCATTGCCGTCATTATCCTTAATTTTAATACCTGCGCCCTTTCCGGTTAAAACAAGGTTATTGCCAAGTATTAACTCGCCAAGAAGCACTTGACCATTTATACCATAGGCATACTTGACACTACCATCAGAATTGTATCCAACTGCAATTTTACCAACAGCAGTTTTAGCAGTTTCCCAGCCATCATCTGTAAAAACAAGAGTTTGGTTTATTAATTTAACCTGTTCTAATTCGAATAACGGATTGCCATTTTCATCAAACTTCCAAGTGCCATCTTCGTTTAACTGCCTTTTTCGTCCAATTAAGCCACGATTATTAATCTCAATAGCTTGGTCTTCAGAAGTCAAAACATTGTCTAGCGTAAGAGTTCTTAAATCAGCAACCCAATTTTTTTGATAATCTAATTGCTTTTGCTGGTCTTCAATAATGCCTACAATATATTTTAACTCAGTAAAACTTTTCGAATTCTTACCAAGTGCATCATCATATAAGGCTTTTAAATCTGACCTATCATATTTATTACCTAAAGTAAAGTTCGTAGATTTTTCATCGAAGTTTATATCAATGCCAGTCAAATGCAACTGTTCCATTATGTCATTTTTAGTTTCAACATAAATTATTGCACCAGCACAAAGCTGTTCTGAGAAATGTCTAAATTGTTTGTCAAACAAAAAACTTCTCGTATCAATAGAATAGGTCTTTTGGCCAGATGAAATCTTAACCAACTGTAACTGTGCTCTGTCCATTAATTCTTTGGCTTTTTCGAATCTTTTAGGATATGTCATAGATTCTGTAACGAGCATATATTCGTCAACATACTCTGTTGGTTTAATATGTGTCATAAGCTCATTGAGTAGTTCTGCGGTAAATATAGTATTACCGTCAATGTCTTTGCCGGTTACATCTAAAGCACAATCCGAGTTAATTTGTGCTATAGGAACTTCATAAGTTGTATTAACGGTTTCTTTGTGCTCATTATAAGCCGAAGTAGCGGAATTGATTTCTTCTTGTTTAGCAATTATTTGAGCATTAACATTTTTTAATGCTGTTGATTGCTGGTCTCCAACTGTAATTATCACAGCATCTTTTGTTTCCTCTAAAGCTTTCAAGTCACTTCTTAAAACTTCAATGTTCTGTTCTTCATCAAACAGTTTTTCTAATTCGGTATAATAACCTTGTTGAAGCGTTAAATACTCTGTTTCAACAGACTCGCATTTTTTTTGCCACTTTTCAATAGCTTGCTGAAGGGCAGGGGACATCCAAGAATATCTTGGCTCAAAATTATAAATAACATTTTTACCAGTTGGATTAACTGCGCGAATTTCAAGATTTTCATCTTTGCCTTGAACATTTAAAGCGGTATATTTGTCTTCATCGTTTTCTTCAACCGTTTTATGTTTGAGCAAATTATATTTTGCAATATGAATATCCGTCAAGTGATGTTCAGCATAATAAACTCTTGAATAAACACTGATAGTTCTTTTGATAATATCAGGCTCTACTATACACTCAAACATATCTTGAATTGTGGTATAGAGAAAATTATATCCATTATCCACTTCTGTTTTTTCGACATAACGTTCAACTGCTTTTTCTTCGTTAGTTTCACTATCGTATTTAACAAGTAAAGCTGGGTCAATAAAGCCAATAGTCCAACCTGCCGTTTTTGGAAGAAATAAATCCAACAGACCTTGATTGTCTTCGGTATGCAGTTGGTAAACTCCTTCTTCAAGGAACAAACCTTCAGCGGTTGCAAGCTCATTTTCTTCACACGATTTAAGCGAGATTGATTTTTTATCAATA
>JAZSNT010000006.1:0-6595 GCA_045536525.1 Acutalibacteraceae bacterium | reverse complement strand
TGACTTTCTCTCAATTTCTCTCGAGAATTGTCGGGTCCTTATTATTGTCGTTGTTTAATTTTCAAGGTCCGTTTTCGCTCCCTTTTTTTAGGGCGCTCGATTATATTACCACATCACAAGCCCTTTGTCAACACTTTTTTTGAGTTTTTTCAATTTTTTTTTGAAATTTTGACAGCTTTGTTAAAATGTGCTTTTTATACACAAAAACACGAATAAATTTTGGGCAATTTTACTTATCTATTATAAATTCGGCAATTTTCATACCGTCAACTGCCGCAGACATAATACCACCCGCATACCCAGCACCTTCACCTGCAGGATATAAACCTTCCAGACTTTCACTTTGGCAAGATTCGTCACGCACAATTCTTACAGGTGACGAACTACGGGTTTCAGGTGCTGAAAGCACTGCGTTCTTACTTGCAAAACCGTTTATCTTTTTGTCAAACTCAACTATACTTTGTTTTAGACTGTCGGTAATAAAACGTGGAAATATATTTTTAAAATCCGCAAAAGCATAATGCGGTTTCACAGTAGGCTCTACCATATCTAATTCAAAATTTTCGTCAAACACAAACTGTCCAACGGTAGTAATCGGAACGTTGCCATTACATATGTTATATGCCGCCTGCTCAATTTTACGTTGAAACTCACAACCCGCCAAAATATCGTCATCCGAAAAATCTTCGGGATTAACACCTACAAGCAAAGCGCTGTTGGCATTCTTGCCGTCACGCTTTGACAAACTCATACCGTTCACCGCAAGGCCGCCTTGTTCACTTGAAGCGTTTATCACCTGTCCACCTGGGCACATACAAAAAGTATATACACCCCTGCCGTTTTCCAGATGCACCGCAAGTTTATAATCAGCCGCACCCAATGCCGAATGATTATAATATTCACCGTAAAGAGACTTGTTGATATCTTCCTGCAAATGTTCTATACGCACACCTACTGCAAACGCCTTGCGCTCCATTTTAATTCCTTTTTCTTTTAAAAGCGCAAAAACATCACGTGCAGAATGACCCGTCGCCAACACAACGGTATCACACTTTATTTCTTCTCCGTTCGCAGTAACTGAATACACCTTATTATTATATGTGTTTATATTTTGAAGTTTGGTACCGAAAAGCACCTTGCCGCCAAGCGATATGATTTCTTCTCGGATATTTTTTACAACAGATAGCAAAACGTCAGTACCAATATGCGGTTTAGCATCGGTCAGAATTTTATCATCCGCACCGTGCAAAACAAATTCCCTGAGCACCGCACGGCAACGAGGGTCTTTTATACCTGTGTTAAGCTTTCCGTCCGAAAACGTACCTGCGCCACCTTCGCCAAACTGTACGTTGGACTCGGGATTGAGCTTTCCTCCCTTTAAGAATTGTACCACGTCACGTGTGCGAGTATCTACATCCTGTCCACGCTCAATCACAACAGGGCACATTCCTGCACGGGCAAGAGCCAAAGCGCAAAACATACCGCAAGGTCCGAATCCAACAACGACAGGTGGATATTCAGGTTTTTTGGTCGCTTTTTTCCAAGCATATTGCTTTTCGGTATAACGAGAAGCATTTTTATTCTTTTTAAGAATCACCGCTTCATCTTTGGCAGAAACTAAAACCGAACAACAAAAATGAACGTCATTCTTTCGTCTTGCATCAACCGACTTTTTATATAAATACACATTTTCAGTTTTTGATTTTATTATTTTTTCAACCGCCGACTTTAAATTACTGAAATCTGTATCAAGCGGCAGTTTCACATTATTTATAATAAGCATAACTATTTCCTTAACACCGAATCGGCAGCACACATAGCACTACTCCACGCCCATTGCAGATTAAATCCGCCGCAGTCACCGTCAATATCCAAAATCTCACCCACACAGTAAAGATTTTTGCAATCCACCGATTCCATGGTTTCAGGGTCAAACTGAGTAGTATCAAGTCCGCCTGCCGTAACCTGCGCATTGACAAAACCTGTTGTGCCCATAACTTCAAACTGCATATTTTTTATGGTTTTTGCAATTTTATCTGTAATAGAATTATCAATTGCCGAAACGCCATAAGTAAGTTTTAATCCGACTTTTTTAAGAATAACCTGACCCAGTCTTTTATTAAGCATACCTGTAAAGAATTCTTCAAGCGGACGATTCTTCAAAATATTTTTACGATTTTCTATTATACCGCAAAGTGTTTGCAAATCTATATCGGGCATAAGGTCAAGCGATATAACTGTATTGTCTGTTTTAGAAACCGCACGTGACACCTGCATAACGGGTGGACCGGATAAACCGTAATCGGTAAATAAGACCTCACCAAAATCGCTTCGTATAATTTCATCGCCCTTTTTAAGCGAAACTGCGGCATCTACCTTTATACCTTTTAACTGTTTTGTGATATCATTAACAGTTTTAATCTGAACAATTGACGGAGTAAGTTTAGTAACTTTAAAACCTGCCTTTTTCATAATTTCAAGCATACTGCCGTCCGACCCTAACTTATCGCCACCTGCAAGGCCACCTGTCGCTATAATTACTTTTTTAGTAGCAAAGCCAAGTCTGTCTGCAATTACCTTATAACCATCATCCAAAACGTTTATGTTAGTAACCTTAGTGTCGGTATGTATGATAACGCCCAACTCTTCTGCCATAAATCGCAAACAATCCACCACAGAACCTGCTTGAAGTGAAGACGGATAAGCCTTGTCGCCTTCATATATAAAGGGGATACCGATATTTTCAAAAAACTTAGCGGTAGCAGTCACGTCATACTTTTTCAAAGCATAACGGCAAAACTCTTTATTTTCACCGTGATAGCAATCCAAAGAGATATTTTTATTTGTAATATTGCATCTGCCGTTGCCTGTGGTTATAAGTTTTTTACCAACACGTGGCAAGGCCTCTAAAATACGCACGGTAAGGTCAGGCAATTTTTGTTTTAAATACACCGCAGCGCAAAGCCCTGCCGCACCGCCGCCTATTATAATTACGTCAGTTTTCATATTGAAACTTCCCTTTACATATATAATATATGATGATATCACACTTTTGGACGGTTTACAAGCAAAAGAAAATCCCGACTAAAAAGTCGGGACTTAACTATTAAACTTCTACTGTTTCTTTTTCTTCTACAGTTTCATCATCTTTGTAAGACAACATCGGCTTAACATCTTTCTTACGAATCTTACGGTCTACATAGTTTTTAACTATTTTCATAATCAAAGGTGTAAGAACGAGTACACCAATAAGGTTAGGAACCATCATAAGACCGTTGAATGTATCCGAAATATCCCAAGCAAGACTTGATGTAAGTACTGCACCGAAAATAACGGTAATAACGTGGATAATACGGAAAACAAAGGTGGTTTTTGCACCGAAGAGATATTCCCATGCCTTTGAACCATAGTGTGACCAACCAAGCACGGTGGTAAATGCAAAAAGGAACATAGCAATAGCGATAAACTTTTCACCAATATTACCCCAAGAGAACACCTCATTAAATGCGCCACCTACGAGAGTGGCATCCGAAAGGCCTTGTGCTACTTCACCGGTAGTAACGTTAAATACGCCACCGTTAAGACCGCCGGAAGTAAGAACAACAAGTGCAGTCATGGTACAAACAACCATTGTATCGGCAAATACTTCGAATATACCCCACATACCCTGTTTGACAGGCTCTTTAACACTGGAGTTTGAGTGTACCATAACCGAAGAACCAAGACCGGCTTCGTTCGAGAAAACGCCACGTTTGAAACCGTTAGTCATAGCAACAATAACACCGCCGATACCGCCGCCAACAAAAGACATCGGTTTAAATGCGTGTGCAAATATAGCCTTAAACGCAGGAATTATAGCATCATAATTAACACCGATAATTACAAGACTGCCTGCAACAAAAAGAACCACCATAAACGGAACAATCTTTTCTGCAACATTGGCAATACGTTTAACGCCGCCGAGTGTAATAACAGCGGTAAGAGCCATAATCACAACACCTATAACAATATTATATAACGAAATATCTCCAAAAACAGTTACAGATGAAAGTGTTTCAACATCAAAAGCTGAGGCTACATTAGCAACAATCTTGTTGACCTGACCCATACTACCGATACCGAAAGAAGCAAGCATAGTAAAGATACAGAAAAGTACAGCCAAAACTTTACCAAGTTTTTTAAAGCTGACACTGGTGTTTTTGTCTTTATACTCATAACCGCCAAGACCATCACGCAAATAATACATTGCGCCGCCTGACCATTCGCCCTTTTCATTCTTACGGCGGAAATAAATACCCAAAGCATTTTCAGCAAAGTTTGTCATCATACCGAAGAATGCAGCAACCCACATCCAGAAAACCGCACCTGCACCACCAACACAAATAGCGGCGGCAACACCCGCAATATTACCAGTACCAACCGTAGCCGCCAAAGCGGTACAAAGCGCTTGGAAAGGTGAAATTGTACCCTTTTCTTTTCTATGACGGATAACGTCTTTCTTAAAAAGACTACCCAAGGTTTCTTTAAACCAATGACCGATGTGCGAAACCTGGAACACCTTCGTACAAAGTGTTACAATTATGCCTGTACCAATAAGTAACGCAAGACCGAAAACACCCCATACAACGCCGTTGATTTCGCCGTTGATTTCTGCAATTTTGTCTAACATTTTTCTTCTCCTTTTTTCTTATATACATTTTTATTGAATACCACAGGGAGAATAGGATTCGTTTTTAAACAAAAAACCGAGTCTACACAAACAGACTCGGAAATTTAATAAAACAAATTGTACCCTTTGTCCTTTTGCCTGAGAGATTAACGAGAAACTCGCCTTGCCCCTTCGGCATCTGATTTAACAGAATTCTCCAAAGTCCTATCCGTTCACAGTCACAAAACTGCTTCTGCAAACTTCACATAGTTATTCAATTGCATACAATTATAACATATAATTTTGAAATTTCAAGTATTTTTTTGAATTTTTTTGTTGACTCATAAAAAAAATCGTAGTATTATAATAAAATAAGAAAAATTTAGGAGGAAAACTTATGTTGAAATCAGCTTATTTACAAAAGGTTTATGCCGATGTGGAAGCCAGAAACCCCGGCGAAAAAGAATTCTTACAAACAGTACAAGAAGTGTTAGAATCTATTGAGCCTGTTGTAGAATCTAACCCCAATTTCGAAAAATGGGGCATTATTGAAAGAATGGTAGAACCCGAAAGACAGATTCAGTTCCGTGTTTCCTGGGTAGATGATGAAGGTAAAGTTCACGTAAACCGCGGTTACAGAGTACAGTTCAACTCTGCTATCGGTCCTTACAAGGGCGGTCTTCGTTTCCATCCTTCCGTAAATGCAAGTATCATTAAATTCTTAGGTTTTGAACAAACCTTTAAGAACAGCCTTACAGGTCTTCCTATGGGTGGTGGCAAAGGCGGTAGTGACTTTGACCCCCGCGGTAGAAGCGACGGAGAAATTATGCGTTTCTGCCAGAGCTTTATGACCGAACTTTCCAAGCACATCGGTGCAGACACCGACGTTCCCGCAGGAGACTTAGGTGTAGGCGCTCGTGAAATCGGTTATCTCTACGGTCAATACAAGAGACTTCGCAACGAATTCACAGGCGTTCTTACAGGTAAGGGTCTTTCCTACGGCGGTTCTCTCATCCGTCCCGAAGCTACAGGTTTCGGCGCAGTTTACTATGTAGACGAAATGCTCAAATCTTTCGGTGATACCATTAAGGGCAAAACTTTCGCAGTATCAGGTTTCGGTAACGTTGCCTGGGGTACTGTTAAGAAGATTACCGAACTCGGCGGTAAAGTTGTTACCATTTCCGGTCCTGACGGTTACATATATGATGAAGACGGCGTAAACACCGATGAAAAGATTGAATTTATGCTTTCAATGCGTTCTTCGGGTCACGACAAAGTTAAGGATTATGCTGACAAGTTCGGTGTTCCTTACTTTGAAGGCCAGAAACCTTGGGGCACAAAGGTTGACATCGTTATGCCTTGCGCTACTCAGAACGAAGTTGACGTCAAAGAAGCAGAACAGATTATCGCTAACGGCGTTAAATATTATGTAGAAGTTTCTAATATGCCTACCACCAACGAAGCAGTTGCTCTTCTTAAATCAAAGGGCATTATCGTTGCTCCCTCTAAGGCAGTAAATGCTGGTGGCGTTGCAGTTTCTGGTCTTGAAATGAGCCAGAACTCTATGCGTTACAGCTGGACCGCAGAAGAAGTTGATGCTAAACTCAAACAGATTATGGCTAACATATTCGCTGCATCTCTTAAAGCTGCTGAAAAGTACGGCATAAAGGGCGACCTCGTTGCAGGCGCTAACATCGCAGGTTTCGAAAAAGTTGCAGAAGCTATGCTCGCACAAGGTGTTGCTTACTAATTTGGAATTAACAACAAAAGATTTAAAAGCCACGGATTTTCCGTGGCTTTTTTGTATTGGTGCCTTTAGGTGTGGGAAAAAACCCCCGGTTCTACCGGGGGAAGAAGAAAGAGCGAAGCTACAATAAAAAGGGCGAGGCGTAGCTAAGCCCAAAAAGACTATAGATAAAAGAAGAACCTCTTGTATAATAGTAATGG
>JAZSNT010000058.1:0-2915 GCA_045536525.1 Acutalibacteraceae bacterium | reverse complement strand
TCCGCAAAGCAAATATTTCTCTTTCGTATTCCTTTATGTTTCTATATTCTCTTGGCATAAAAATACCCTTCTATGATAGTTATTTAAATTCTACCATAGGAGGGGGATTTTTCTATTGTCCGTTTTTACTGGACTTGTTCATATTGTCGTGGTAAGGGGTTGTGTTTTTGCAAAGTAGAACGGCGCAATTGCCTGTCGAGGCACCCGACAATTAGTTTCCTTCAAGCATTGCTAAAATTTGTGACTTAGGACGTGTGCCTGTGGATTTATTAATAATCTTTCCGTCTTTCATTATGACTAAGGTGGGTATGCTCATTACACCAAAAGCTCCTGCCAATTCGGGTTCTTCGTCTACATTGATTTTAGCAACCAAATATTCAGGGTATTCGTTTGCGATTTCGTGAACGATGGGGGATATCATACGGCACGGGCCACACCATTCTGCAAAAAAGTCTAAAAGAACGGCTTTTTTGCTGTTTTTTACTTCTTCAAAATTGTTTTTATTTATACTTAATACAGACATTTTGTTTACATCCTTTCTTTTTTGTATGTTTAGTATACCCTGTTTTTAAAAAATGTTCTGTGACAAAGTCACAAAACTTCAAAATCACCCCTAAAAAATGATATTACATTAGCAACATAGGAGAATCGTCCCCTTGTGTTGTACACCTGATAGCTTAGCTTCGGTAAGTGTTGAATCTGTAAGAGAAGTATTTGATAACTATTTTGGCTATAAGGTTGACTTAATTTGATAAATACTGTATAATACTTCGTGTAATACATAAAAGGAGAAAAAACTATGTTAGTATCATTAACCGAACTTATGAAAGACGCCGAAGAAAAAGGTTATGCCGTTGGTGCATTTAATGCAGTAAGTTTTGAATCTTTAAGAGCTATTATTGCTGCCGCCGAAGAAACAGGCAAGGGCGTAATTCTCAACCATGCCGAAGTACATTTTCCGATTATGCCTTTGGAAGTTATCGCACCCATTATGGTAGATATGGCTAAAAAGGCAAAAGTTCCGGTATGTGTTCACTTAGACCACGGTCAGTCACTTGAAACTTGTATGAGGGCTATTCAGTTGGGCTTTACTTCTGTTATGCTTGACGTTTCGGGTGAAGATTATGAAGAAAACGTTAAGCAGACCGCTCTTATGTGCCGTTTGGCTCATAGCGTAGGTGTTACTGTTGAAGCAGAACTCGGTCACATCTTCCAGTCTGATATCGGTGTTGGTGAAGCAGGAGAGCAGGAAACTCTCGAATCTTTTGCAAGTGCAGAAGACGTTTACACAGACCCTGATTTAGCAAAAGATTTTGTAGAACGCACAGGTGTTGACGCTTTGGCTATCGCTTTCGGTACTGCACACGGTGTATATCAGGTTAAGCCGAAACTCGATCTTGACCGTATTAAGATGATTAAAGAAAAAATAAATGTTCCTTTCGTAATGCACGGTGGTTCAGGTCTTACCAAAGAAGAATTCCAGACTTCTATCCGCAACGGTATCCGTAAGATTAACTATTATACCTATATGGCACTTGCAGGCGGTAAGGCTGTGAAAGACTTTATTGATAGCAAGGGCGAAGGCAACGTATTCTATCACGATATCCCCGGTATAGCTATGGAAGCAATGAAAGAAAATGTTAAAGAAGCTATCAATATTTTCAGCTTAGAGGTGTAATTCCGTGAACACTAAAAAAGGTATTACGGTTGCGGGTTCGCTTATTGCGGACATCTTTTACGAAATAGACACTTACCCCAATCAAGGCTTTTTAACAACTGTAAGAGATACAAGCCTTAACATTGGCGGTACGGGCAATATGATTTTGGACCTTGCAAAGTTTGATAAGGATTTAACCGTTAAGGTTTGCGCTATTATCGGCTCTGACAAGGGCGGTAAGCATTTGGAAAGTGTTATGGCACAGTACCCTAATATCGATACTCAAAACGTAACAGTTGAAGAAAACAGTTCTGTGACAATGGTTATGAATGCTGCCGATACAAAACAGCGTACATTCTTCTTCGTTCCGGAAGCCAGTGATAAGTTCGGTATGGATTATATCAATTGGGATACGATTGACACTAAGATTTTTCAACTTGAATATTTGCTTCTTATGAAGAAGGTAGACTCTCCCGACGAAGAATACGGTACACACGGCGCACGTATTTTGGCAGAGGCAAAAAAGCGTGGTATGATTACCTCTGTTGACGTTGTTTCCGAACAAAGTGACAGAGCTAAGAATATCGTTAAAGCCGCTCTCAAGTATACTGATATTTGTTGTATTAACGAGTCGGAAGCGGAAGCCGTAACAGGTGTAGATATGACCGAAGACGGCAACGTTGTAGCCGAAAAGGCTTTTGAGGCTATTGAAAAAATCCGTGAACTCGGCGTTTATAAGTGGATTGTTATCCATGCGCCCAAGTGCGGTTTTGGTTACGACTGCGAAACAGGCGAAAAGTTTGTTGTTCCCAGTCTTAAATTACCGCAAGGATATATCAAAGGCTCAACGGGGGCCGGCGATGCTTATTGCAGCGGTATTCTTTATGGTGCACACGAAGACAAAACCTTGGGCGATGCTATGAAGTTTGCCCGTGCAAGTGCGGCTTGTTCGTTATCTGAAAACAACGGTACAGATGGTATGCGCAGTGCAGATAAGGTTATCGCTTTGGAAGCAGAGTTCGGCGAACTTGAACTTTAATATTTATTTACAAACAAAAAGAAGATGCTTTGAGGCACACTCCGTAAGGAAGGTGCCTCAATTTTTATAAAAATAATTTGGCTCTTTGTGAATAGTTGGGGTAAAGAGTTAAAATGAAAATGTTTTACACAAGCAGTCGCAATTAAGCGGCTGCTTGTTCTTTGTTGAATTGATGATGAGAAGAAAATATATGTAAAATACGGTTTCGGAATCTTTTAA
>JAZSNT010000008.1:0-14704 GCA_045536525.1 Acutalibacteraceae bacterium | reverse complement strand
TTCTCGACTCGTGTATCCTTCTTTACGTAATTCTTCTATCTCATATTCATAGTCTTTTATGTGTCGATAACTTCTTGGCATAACAAAAGCCTCCTACGGTAGTTTCTTTAATTCTACCATAGGAGGCCTCTTTTTTCTATTATCCGTTTTTACTGGACTTGTGCACATTGTCGTGGTAAGGGGTAAATTATAGTTTGTAGGAGAGTTGAGTGATAGTTAGTAGGGGTCGATGCCTTTCATCGACCCGTGAATATCATCTTAATCTGACGGGATGTTGTAGTCATCATCCCCTACGAATAGTCAATTAAGCATTGTAGGAGCAGGCGGTCTCGCACTGCGGTGCTCGGTTCCTCAGCGGCTCTAACAGTCCACAGGACTGTTATTCACTACCACTACGCACGCTTACGCTACCTCGACTGCCCGTTTAATTACATACATTCGAGCGGACAGTCCGGGATGCCTGTCCCTACAAGTTTATCGGTTTTGCAAACCGACAAACTACAATTTAACAACAAGCATTACCCTTTTACTGCACCTGCGGCGACACCTTTAATAATATATTTTTGGCACAACAAATAAAATATAACCACAGGGATAATAGAAAGCACCAACATCGCCATCATAGCGCCCATATCAATAGATCCGTAGCCACCTTTTAAATACTGGATGGCTATGGGTATTGTTTTATAATCGTTACCTATAACTAGATACGGCAAAAGATAATCATTCCATATCCACATAGCGTTAAGAATCGCCACCGTGATTGTAGTAGGTTTTAAAATCGGAAAAACAATTTTAAAAAAGGTCTGCAAAGGATTGCAGCCGTCAATATTTGCAGCTTCTTCCACACCCACCGGTACTGCTTTTATAAAACCGGTAAACATAAATGTAGCAAGACCTGCACCAAATCCTAAATATATAAAAATTATACCGAAAGGATTATCCAGTCCCAATACGTTTGCGGTTTTCGACATAGTGAACATAACCATCTGAAATGGCACTATCATAGAAAAAACCAAAACATAGTATAAAATACCTGTAAATCGTGATTTTATTCTCACAATATACCACGCCGTCATAGAAGTAAATACCACTATTGCCAAAACCGAGAAAACCGTAATAAACAACGACCACCCGAATGCTTCTAAAAAAGACGTGGTATTGATACCTGTAATATAGTTTGAAAAACCGGTAAACGTTTCGGAATCAGGCAAAACAAACGGTTCAGTAGCAATATTAAAGCGCAGTTTGAAAGAATTTAGTAAGACTATAAGCACGGGTGCAATAAAAACTAACGCAAGTATTACGAGTAATATAAAAATCCCCGTGTTTCTTATTTTTTGCGGCACTAATTTTCAACCTCTTTTCTACGGGTCAGCATAAGTTGTGTTAAAGATACTGCCGCCACTACCAAGAAAAATATCACCGATTTTGCCTGTCCTATACCCTCAGAACCTACACTGCCATAAAAGGTTTCGTAAATATCGAGCGCTACCATTCGTGTTCTCCCTGCCGGAGCACCTGCCGTAAGGGCTAAGTTCTGGTCAAACAATTTGAATGAGTTTGTTATAGTAAGGAACAAACAAATGGTAAACGACGGAACAACCGACGGAATTATCACCTTGAAAAGCGTGGTGAAATACCCGGCGCCGTCAACCTTTGCCGCTTCCAAAATATCGGTACGTACGTTGGTAAGCCCTGCTATATAAATTATCATCATATAACCTATCATTTGCCAGTTCATAAGCACCACAAGACCCCAAAAGCCAAATTTTGAGTCGCTGGTTATTGAATATCCGTAATTATAAAGCACACCGTTTATTATCAGTTGCCAGATGTATCCAAGAACTATACCGCCAATCAAATTCGGCATAAAAAACACAGTTCGGAAAAGTTTTGTGCCGAAAATATTGCGCGTAAGCAATAGCGCCAGTAAAAATGCAAATAAATTTATACTGATGACCGAAACCAATGCAAAAGCTACTGTAAATCCTAAGGAACTCAAAAAAGTCTGGTCAGAAGAAAAAATGCTTATATAATTAGAAAAACCTACAAACTGTGCGTCGGATACTGTTCTGAAGTCGGTAAACGATAAAAACAGTCCCAACACAAAAGGTATGGCAAAAGCTATCAGAAAGGCGATAAGTGTCGGCATAACAAATATTGGAAAATACCGTTTGACCTCTCTCATTTATTTTCTTTCACTCTTCCATTTATTTTTTATAGTATCGCTGACTGCTCCGAAATCTTTTGCGCCTTGTACGTAATCAAGCAACGCACTACCTGTTTCTTTTTTAAAGTTTTCGCTTGGAAATGCGGTGAATATCCACGGTACTGTTTCGGTATTTTCATCACTTAAATAACGGTGAATTTCATTTGCTAACGGGTCGTCGGGTCTCTCGGTTTCGCTAAACGTGTTGAAAGGTGTTATAAAACCTAATTTTTCGGTAACGTATTGTTTACCTGTTTTGCTTGAAAACAACCAGTCTAAAAAATCAAGAGATGCCTTGCGTTTTTCTTCGCTTACGTTTTTATTTACAGCAAGATAATTTTCCGTACCTATACATATACCCTGACGTTCTTCACCTTTAACTCCTGTGTAAATAGGCATCATTTTAACGTCTTCTGCTTTTACGGTGTTACCTTCCACACCTGCAATTTGCGACCAACCCCAGTTACCGTTCTGCACCATAGCAACCTTTGAAAGCGCAAATTCCGCCATAGAATCTGCCACCGATTTAGAACCTAAAAGGGTCTTCTGAGTAAGCGAATTGTTGGTGTACAAATCGAAAATATTTTTAAAATTATCAGCATATTTAAAAGAAATTTCCTTTGCATCCAATAACGCTAAGGTAGGGTCAGATTGTTTTTCATCATCGCGGTATTCGTAATATAGCGGTATATTTAAAAGGTGTGTCTGCCAACGCCAATCTTCACCGCTCGAAAGAGAGGTGGATGCAAAAACGCCCTCTATATTCAACTGTTCTTTGTGTTTGGTCATATCTTCGACAACAATTTTAAGATTTTCGAAATTGTTTATTTCTTTAACGCTGTTCACCTTTTTTTGACGGGAAGAAACCGCAAAATATTTATCCATAATGGCATTATTATAGATAATCCCGTAACCTTCTACAACATAAGGCACGGCATATACACCGTCACCGTCTTTTATTGCCAAGGATTTATCGGTTAAATATGAATATATTTTACTTTCGCTTATATCAAGACAATAATCCTTCCAAGAATTATAACCGATAGGCCCGTTTACCTGAAAAATTGTCGGCGCATCAGTTTTGGCTATTTCTGATTTTAAGGTTTGTTCATAAGTGTTCGCTGCCGCAGTAACTACCTTAACCTTTACGCCTTTTTCTTCTTCATATTTTTTTGCCAATTCTTCATAAACGGGCGCAGACTCAGGCTTAAAATTAAGAAAATAAACCTGTGCTTCGTTACTTTCTCCACCGCAACCAGCCAATAGAAAGCTACACACCACCAAAAGTGCTGCTATCATAAATGAGAGAATTTTTCTTTTCATAATAAAACCTCCAAATTAAAGTTTAGTAATACTTTTCCACAAATTGTATAAATTATGATTTTATTTTTTGCAAAGCACCTTTTTCAAGACGTGAAACCTGCGCTTGACTTATTCCTATTTCTTCTGAAACCTCCATCTGAGTTTTGCCTTTCATAAACCTGAGGCTTAGAATATGCTTTTCTCGGTCGGATAAATCGGCAATAGCCTGTTTAAATGCTATTTCCTGCAACCAGTTTCTATCATCGTTATTATCACCCAACTGGTCGAGCACGTAAATAGTATCGCCTCCGTCAGAATAAACAGGGTCGTAAAGTGACATAGGCGACACCACACTTTCGAGCGCTATAACCACGTCTTCAATAGGTAATTCTAATGCTTTCGCTATTTGTGCCACGGTAGGTTCCTCCTGATTTTTGGCTATAAGTTGTTCTTTGACCTGCATAGCACGATATGCCACGTCTTTTATAGAACGGCTAACCCGTATTAAATTGTTGTCCCTCAAATACCGCCTGATTTCACCGATAATCATTGGCACGGCATAGGTTGAAAAGCGTACGTTCTGGCTCATATCAAAATTATCAATCGCCTTTATAAGCCCTATACACCCCACTTGGAACAAATCGTCAAGATTTTCACCTCTGCCCGTAAAACGTTGAATTACGCTTAAAACCAATCGCAAATTGCCGTTTATCAAATCTTCACGCGCCTTATTACTACCGCCTCTCGTCTTTTTAAGTAGTTCCATTTTTTCGCTTTCTTTCAAAACAGGCAGTTTTGACGTATCCACTCCGCAAATTGAAACCTTGTTATACATAAAAGCACCTCCGCAATACATTAAAAGTATTACCGCGAGATGTTGTTGTTACACTTAAAAAATATTTTTTGTTTCGACAAATTTCACTTGCATTTTTAAAAATGAATATAAAAAAATACGGTAGTGGTAATTTTACTTCTACCGTATTTTATATAATATATATTATTTACCTAACATTCTATAAACAATCGGCCAAGCGTTATCAGCATAAAAGCGGTGACCTTCATAACCTACAATATGTGCTACTCGGTTAGCGGCATTATTATCTTCATAAGCCTTTTTACCGTCGGCAAACACCTTTTTGGCACCTTCAATTGGGAATATATCGTCAGTAATACCGTTTACCTAAACGTAATACTTGGGGTAAGCCATAGCCATTAAGTCGCCCATATCAAAAAATTCTGCAATGTGGGGAACGTAGTTACATGCACAATTGTTCATAGCACCGATAGAATCCTTATATGTACTCATGGCACATGATGGCATAGCAAATTTTATGCGTTCTTCCAAAGCGGCAATATAAGCGGTAGCCATACCGCCGCCTGAATTACCCATACAACAAATGCAATCCAGGTCTAACTTATCGGCAAAGTTATTTTCCAACACATCGAGAAGACGGGCAAAATCCCATACGCGTTCACCAATAGTTGTTCTTCCCATAAGCATATTAGTTACTGCCGATTCGTAACATTGGGGATTGTAGTTGTTACAACTGACTTCACCAAAGTTATGCATTTCAAGCGCCACAGCCGCAAAACCTTCTTTTACGGCACGGATACAATAGTCACGGTCGCCTGTTTCAATGTCCTCAACGTCACCGGGGAACTTGGGACGGGCAAGGGATACGTGCATACCCATTGAGTGACCTTGCATACAAACGATAACAGGCGGCTTTTCTATGCCGACAGGAAGCAAAATATGACAAGGTACGCGATAACCTTCTTCTGATTGGAAAGTGAAACGAATTTCAGTAAAATCTTCGTGTTGTTTTTTAAATTCTACCGATAAATCAAGGTTGCAAAGAACAAATTTATCCATGCCTAAAAGTTCGCGAAGTTTTTGCTTTGCGGCAGGTTGCCAAGTGGCTAAATTACCGTTATAAGCAAAGGACGGTTTTTGTTTTTGAATAAGTTCCTTTGTAAATTCGTATGTATTTTTCATATTATAAAACTCCTTCAAAGCGACATCTTACAATCACTATATCAAACCCAAAAATGAAAGTAAAGCCATAAAGCAGTACATTTGTGGGGTGTTTTGGTAAATTCGTGTTGTTTTAAAAAATGGGTTTATTTTTGTTATAATATATGTTATACTTGATTTAATAAACCAAATGAGGTGATTATTATGTATAAGTATGTTGGTAATTCTTTGCAGATAAGAGGTGCGGAACGTTACGTTTTACAGGACGGTAAAGGCGACGGTATGCATTTTATTTGTGTGCGTAACGGCAAAGGTCTTGAAGCCTGGATTTCGGTTGACCGTGCAGGTGACATTTCACGTATTTCGCTAGACGGTAAAAACATGGGCTTCTTCTCTCCCTGTGGCTACGTAGCTCCGCAGTATTACGATAAAGAAGGCTTAGGTTTTCTTAAATCATTCACTGCCGGTTTTATAACTACTTGCGGTCTTACTCAGGTAGGTTCACCTTGCGAGGACGACGGTGAAGTTCTGCCTTTGCACGGCACAGTTTCTCATATTCCTGCAACCGTTTGTGTTATGGATGAAGATAAAGACGGTATTACTGTTAAATTAAAACTTATTGACAGTATCATTTTCGGCAAAAAGTTAGAACTTTGCCGTGTTTACCGTTTCTCTTATAATGAAAATTCATTTGAATTGACTGATACTGTAAACAATATAGGCGACAGACAGTCACCGTATATGATAATGTACCATTGTAATATGGGTTATCCGCTTCTCACCGAAAACAGTATCGTTAAGATTCCGTTTGATTCACAAACTCCTCGTGATGACCATGCCGCTAAGTTTATGGATTCTGCACTTATTCCCGAGATACCGCAGGAGCAGTATCAGGAACGTTGCTACTATTATGACGTTAAATCGACTGACGATATCGCAAAGGTCGGTATTTACAGCACCGATTTTAACATTGGTATGGTAATGGCTTATGATAAAAAGGGTCTTGATTGTTTTACCCAATGGAAGATGATGGGTGTCAACGACTACGTAATGGGTCTTGAACCCGGCAACTGTAATTCCGACGGTAGAGACGTTACTCGTGCAAAGGGTATTATGAAGAGTCTCAATCCGGGTGAAAGCGGTACAACAACACTTAAATTCAGCTTTGTAAACGACAAAACAGAATTTGAAAACAATTTCTGATTATTAAAGCGGAGTGGAAATCTACTCCGCTTTTGGTTTATAACTTATTTATTTTTGAATCTCATAACATTTAACGTTACATGTTTCCACAGAGCCGAATTTGCGTTGTGCTTTATCGCTGTGTGTATATTTCATACTACATTTTTCCATAACTCTGCCAGATGCAATATTATCAATGTGGTGTTCTGCTTTTATAGTTTCAATGCCGTCATCAAAAAGTTTTGTTATAACGGCTGAAAGTGCTTCGGTTGAAATTCCGTTATTCCAATATTTGTGCGATAAAACGTAGCCTACTGTTGCCGTCTTGTTATTATCTGATAAATCCACAACATCAATGCACCCGATAAGCTCATTTGTTTCTTGCAATACGATTCCCCAGCGATAATCGAAACCGCGCTCTGCTTGTTCTAAATACATTTCGAGCAGTTGTTTTGTTTCGTATATACTTTTGTGTGGATACAACCGACAATACTTTGCCACTCTTTCATCAAAAGTCCAATTCTTAAATATGATTTCGGCATCGTCTAAATTTAATGGCCTAAGTAATAATCTATTTGTTTTTAATATACTCATAATAACCTCCAAAATTTAAAAAACTGTTAATAGCTTTTGTGCCATTAACAGTTAATAAAAAGGTTAAATTCTTTTCATCACACGTTTAGGAACAAAGCCGAATAAGCCTGCACCTAAAAAAGATACAAGCTTTCATCGCATACGTCGCATGATGATAAAAAACATACCATTTTCCTCCTAAAAAGTTTTATTTATGATAACATATATTTTTGATAAAGTCAAATTTAAAAACAAAACTTTAAGCAGTATAATTTCCCTTTTATCACAAATAATAGTATCACGATTTGAAATAAAAGGAGTTTTTATATATGAAAGCAACAGGTATTGTACGCCGTATAGACGATTTGGGGAGAGTTGTTATCCCCAAAGAAATCCGCCGCACTATGAGGATAAGAGAGGGAGACCCGTTGGAAATTTATACCAATGCAGGAGGAGAAGTTATTTTTAAAAAATATTCGCCGATGGGTGAACTTTCTAATTTTGCTACCGAGTATGCTGAGGCGCTTAGCACAGGCACCAAACTGGCTGTAATCATTTGTGACCGTGACCACTGTGTAGCGGCGGCAGGAATTTCTAAAAAAGAGGCGCTTGAACGCAGAATCACCCCTGATTTAGAAGAAATTATTGAAGAACGCCGCAACGTTTCATATACCCCCGAACAAACACATTTTGCACTGGAAGGCATAGAACGCAAAATTTGCGCGGCAGTACCTATTATTACGGCAGGCGACGTCTGCGGCGCAGTTGTTTTATTGGAAAGTGACGGTATTAAAAGTGCTGATGATACCGAAATCAAATTACTTTCGGTGGCATCGTCATTTTTGGGAAAACAAATAGAAGAATAAAACTTAAAAAAGACGGAGAAGTGAATTCACTTCTCCGTTTTTGTATAGTCATTTATTAAAATCCTAAAAGAACGCT
The DNA here is from genome assembly GCA_045536525.1 of Acutalibacteraceae bacterium. Taxonomy (GTDB): domain Bacteria; phylum Bacillota; class Clostridia; order Oscillospirales; family Acutalibacteraceae; genus UBA737. The sequence continues at coordinate 6,518 of JAZSNT010000008.1, read as the reverse complement.
TCCTGCATCCAGTAAATCGGTACGTTTTTTATCAGTTTCTATTTCAGTGGTGCCGATAGCGTTGACATAAATCTTAATCTTGGGCTCCGTACCTGACGGGCGTACAATAACAGTACTGCCGTCTTTGAGTCTAAATGATAAAACATCGGATTTCGGAAGATTTATAATCGCTTTTTCACCTGTTTCGAAATTGATGCTTTCACTCGCCTTATAATCTTTAAATTCCAAAACGTCTATACCGCAAATTTCTTTTGGCGTATTTGTTCTGAGCGACTGCATAATTTCCTTGATTTTTGCCATGCCGCTTTGACCTTCACACGCAAAACTTTTCTGAACGCAGAGACAATAACCGTACTTTTTATAAATATCATCAAGAACTGTTATTAAATCTTTACCCAAAGTCTTATAATAAGCGGTCATTTCACATATAAGCATAGAAGCGTTTACGCCGTCTTTATCCCGAACGTATCCACGTGAAAGATAACCGTAACTTTCTTCAAAACCTAAAATGTAACGGTCGGCTTCGCCGTCTTTTTCCAAAAGCGCTATCTGTTCGCCGATAAACTTAAAGCCTGTGAGTACGTCACGCATTTCGCAACCGTAATCCGCCGCAATTTTTTTGCATATTTCGGTAGTAACTATTGTCTTAACTCCCACTGGATTTTCAGGCAGCGTGCCGTTTGCTTTTTTGCATTTTAAAATGTATTCCAAAAGCATTACGCCAACTTCATTACCTGTGAAAAGTCTGTAATCGTTGCCGCAAGGTACGGCAATACCAACACGGTCACAGTCAGGGTCGGTAGCAAAGAGTAAATCAGGCTTTACAGTCTTTGCAAGTTCCAATGCAGAAGCAAATGCTTCTTTTATTTCGGGATTAGGATATGGAGCGGTGGGGAAGTTGCCATCCGGTTCTTCCTGTTCTTTTACCACCGTAACGTTTGTAACGCCGATTCTTTTAAGAATTTCACGAACAGGCTTATTGCCACTACCATGAAGCGGAGAATAAATTACGTTAAGACCGCTTAAATCAAGGTCGGGATTTATACGGCATTTTTCCACTTCGCCAAGGTATGCGTTTATTACCTCGTCACTTATATACTCAATTTTACCTTCGCTAACAGCGGTATCAAAATCCATTGTCTTAACACCGTCGAAAATATCCACCTTATTCATTATATCAAGCACGTAATCCGATGCTTCGAGGCTTAACTGACTACCTTCAGGACCGTATGCCTTGTAACCGTTGTATTTTGAAGGATTGTGACTTGCAGTAATTACCACACCTGCGTCGCATTTTAAATATCTTACTGCAAAGGAAAGCATAGGTACGGGTGCTAATTCACGATAAATATAAACCTTAACACCGTTTGACGCCAAAATAGAAGCGGTGTGACGTGCAAATGTATCCGACTTAATACGGCTGTCGTATGCTATTGCGACCGTACCGCTACTTGTCTTTGAATTTACATACGCCGCAAGCCCTTGGGTAGCCTTACCGACAGTATAAATGTTCATACGGTTAGTACCTGCGCCTATAACACCGCGAAGACCCGCCGTACCAAATTCCAAATCCATATAAAAAGCATCTTCGATATCGGCGTCTGACATCTTTTTAAGTTCTTCTGCCAAATCTTTATCAGCAACCGCTTTTTCCTGCCATAATTTGTATTTTTCAAAAACCATTGTATCACCTCATAGGAATTGCTTGTACCATTATTTTACCATATTTTAATATGCAAAACAAGATTATTTTATTAGTCAAGCGTACATATTTTAAAACTTTCGGGCGTATTTCCCGTAATTCTTTTAAAAACTGTACTAAAATAATTAGAATCATAAAATCCCAGTTTCAAAGCTGTTTCTTTTACGGAAAATCCATCTTTTAAATATTGTTTGGCTTTATTAACTTTCATGCGGTTAAAATATTCCATTACACCTATGTTTGCAAAACGTGAAAAAGTTTTTTGTAAACTGATTGAACTCATATTACAAAGATTTGCAATTTCTGTAACCGAAAACCTTTTATCTATATTCTTATTAAGCATCTTTATAACCGTATTATAATTCTTAGCGCCCTGAGTAGTAAGTTCCTTAGGTTTTATAAGATTATCCGCAAGTCGCATTATAAAAATTTCCAATTCTTTAACAAATTTAAATCCTTCGTTTTTATCACCTTTAAAACCTCTGATATATATATCATCAAACTCAAAGGCTTTTTTTGCGTGATAATATAAATCCCAAACCTCACTTAAATCATCAACTTTATAAACCTTGTCCTGTAAAAACGGGATATTGGCGCCTTCAAAAGAAAAGACCAAAATAGTAGCATCAACGCCGAGAGAACAACTCAAAGCGTGAAATTGCATTGGGTTATGGACTATTACCTCCCCCTTTCCAATCAAAAATACACGCTCTCCTGCGGTTACTTGAAGTTTACCGTCTAAAACAAATACTATCTCCCAAAAGTCGTGACTCTCACCTTTATAATTATATCCCGATTGATAAGTAGTGCTAAAACCCGAACAAAGCGCCGTGATTTGTGGTGATTCTTCAACTTTAAACAATTTGTGCATAACATACCTCGCGTATACAAAATCAAAGACAATATATATTTACTTTACAATATTTTCGAGCTAAAATCAAGGCATAATCCTATTTTAAAATATTATACTTATAAACAGGACATCAAAATGCAAAAATTATCCCGATAAATTAAACACCAAAGTTTAGACAAAATTAAATATTAAATTGCTTGTAAATGAGTTCGGTATTGTACCGGGCTCATTCCTTTTAGTTTTAAGGAAATACGTTCATTGTTATAGTAGTGAATATATTTCTTTAATTCATGAATGAAAACGTTAACGCTTTCGGATTTTTTGGCGTAGAACATTTCAACTTTTAGTCTGCCAAAGAAATTTTCAATAGCACCTTTATCCATACGATTACCTTTTTGGGACATACTTTAAGTAATGTTATGTTCTGCTAATAAGCGTTGGCATTCGGTAAAAATTGGTGTTGCATCAACTGGAAGTTTTTCAAGCTAAACACTAAGCATTTTTCAGATCGGTTCTAATTTAGGTGGTGTACAGGTTAATAACAAAGACGGCCAAGTTATTGTTGCCATTAGAGACAATGTATACAATAATGTAGGGAATATTGGTTTTGCCGTAAATAGCAATACTTGGAAAAAGACCTATTCACCTACTGGAAGTGAGTTCAAAGGTATAGTAATTATTATTAACGCTAGCATAGAATTTGTAGCCAAATAATTAACACTGCTTAAAAACAAAGTTTTTAATTGCATTTTCCGTAATATGATTTTTATATAAAACTTGAAACATTTAGTGGAAAGTGTTATATTAAATACAGGAAATGCTTGTTGTTATGCTGAGTTTTCAACTTGTGGAAATGATTTCCACAAGTTGAAAATAAAAGCATCCTCTTGTCAATGTAAATGGCACGGTGAAGCTGTAATAGGTGGTAGTTTTCTCTATATCAGTCAGCTTCTCTGTAGCTCCCTCGTTAGAGGGAGCCAAAGGTTAATTTGCTCTCAATTTGACACAAGCATAAAATGTATATATAAATAAATGAGGAGGATAGGTATGTATCCTGTATTATTAACAGCCTTAGGTGTAGGCGGCGCTACGATACTTGGCTCAATTTTAGGCTTTTGTTTTAAAAAAATATCACATAAATTTTCAGATATTGTTTTATCTTTTGCGGCAGGTATTATGCTTGCGGCGGCAGTTATCGGTCTTATTATTCCGTCACTTGAACACGGTGGTAAGTACGGTATTTTAATAACAATTGTTGGTATTTTTGCAGGTGCGTTGTGTTTGAATCTTATTGATAAACTGGTACCTCATTTGCATAAACTTGTGGGTAGCGATAATGAAAATCATCACAATGCCGATTTATCAAAGGTGTTATTGTTCGTCCTGGCGATAGCAATTCACAATTTGCCCGAAGGTATTGCCGCAGGTGTAGGATTTGGTTCGGGCGATACAGGTGGTGCGCTTATTATAGCTGGCGGTATAGCGTTACAAAATATTCCCGAGGGTATGGTAATTATAGCGCCTATGTTGGCGGCAGGAGTAAGTCCCCGCAAAACCTTTATTTGTGCTATGATTACAGGTGTTGTAGAAGTGGTCGGCACTTTTATCGGTTATTTTGCTGTGAATATCGCTTCTGCGGTGTTGCCTTTTGCCCTTGCTTTTGCGGGTGGTACAATGCTCTATGTAATAAGCGATGAAATGATTCCTGAAACTCATTCGCATGGCAGTCAAAGGGGAGCTACTTATTCGCTCCTTATAGGTTTTTGTGTAATGCTTGTTATGGATACTTTGTTAGGATAAAAAAGAAAAACGGAGAAAGTGTAAATCACTTTCTCTGCTTTTTTTAGGTTTTAATTTATTATTACTATATATTGACTTTTTTTGTGAAATAATAGGGGTCTTCTCTGATTTTTTCTACACCCTTATCCCACAAAGCCTTCGCATCAAACAAATAGCAATCGGCATTTAATACTTTACCGAAATTATAATCGTTTTCTCCCAAAAGGTCGATGATTTTCGCGTACTCTTGGGTGTACTTATAACCGTTACGGTTAAAGTAATGACGGAGGGCGGTTTGGTGAATTTCGGTTTCACCGTCTTTTAAGATATAATCAATTTTTACATCGGGTGAGAAAATATACGGAGCGCTGCCCTTTTCCTCTATACCGTGTAAAGCGGTGTTGTGGTCGGGGTGACTTCCTAAAATAAGGATTTTGCCGTTTATTTGCGGCAATTTGGTTATAGGCGAATTTTCACCCACGGGGGTCAGGTCTTTTTCGTGGTCTTTGATTAAAAAGTCAGAATTTTTTCCGATTACACAACAAGAGTGTGTGGCGTGAAGACTGCGCTTTACACCTTTTATATTTGTGCGGAAAAATTCGGGCAAAAAGCCTACGCAAGACGGTGTGGCGTCTTTATCAAAAACAGGATTTTCAAAATTTACCGTATCATAAGAAAAAGCAGGCATTATAAGTGTGCCGTCTTCTCCTAAAATTTCGAGTATAGCGGCATAAAAATCTTGGGGCGCGATTTTTATGCCAAGCGATTTGTAAGAACAATGAATCATAATACTGTCGCCTGATTCTATGCCTAATTTTTGCAAATCGGTTTTGAATTGTTTTAAAGTTTCCATATTTACTCCTTATTGTCGGGAACAATAGCACCTAAACTTTTAAGGCTATTACAAAGTTTTGTGTAACTCACGTTTTTTAAATTTATGTTTTCCTTCGCCGAAATGGCGGCGGCACATCCTGCGGCTTGACCTACCGACATACAGGTAGCTTCTACACGAAGACCACTATTTGCGAAACGGTCGGCTGATATGCATCTGCCTGCGGCGATGATGCGTTTTGAACCTTTTGGAATCAGTGCGCCGTACGGTACTTTTGCATAAATACCGTTTTCGTGGAATTTTTGCATAATACCGCCCATAACGTAAACGTCAATGGGAAAATAAGCGTTAGATATAGCATCAGGATAGGTAACACCGTTTATATAATCGTCACCTGTTACGGTTTTTTCACCTACTATACGGCAGGTTTCCCGAACTCCCGTTTCGTTAGCAACAAAATTCACGGTCAAGTTTTCGCAACCCGGTATGCCACGCAAAACTTTGTATATATTCATAAGGTTGTCAAGCGATTTTCTTTCAAGCTCGGTTCTGCCTTTGGCTGTGTCAGCGTCTACACATTTTGTATGAATATTAAGCCAACCGCGGTTAAGCGAGTCTTTTAAAATTTCTGCGGTGTAGTGGTTTGAATGACTGCGGCTCCAAAATTTATCGGTAAATTCATTTGATTCTTGCTCAAATGTTACCTCAGGAAGTTCTTCGCCGTAAAGGGTTTTAAGATATTCTTCTATTATTTCTAAGGTTATTTTATCATTATCATACCCCGAGATTTTGGTTTGTAGTGTAGCAGGTTGCTGTTCTTTTTCCTTAACGCATTCATAGCCCAAAAATTTAACAGCGGTAGCATCGCCCGTAGCATCGATTACGTTTTTACATTCTACCGAAAAAAGACCTTCCTTATCGGTCAGGAAAAGAACACAACCGTTATCATTTTCGGTAATGCTTGTAAGCATTGTATTGGTAGCAAGAGTGACATTTGCTTCCCAACACATATCATAAATAGTATGCAAGTAGATGAAATTATTAAGGCGTATGTGACCTTTCCACCAGTATTCAGGGTCGTCTTTGTCGGGGATAACAGCGCCGCCTAGCTTATCACAGCGTTTTATCATTTCCCAACACGGACCGTCTATTATTTGTTTTCCCCATGCGAAAAACATAGCAGGGTAATTAACAGAAGCGGCGGTAAGAGTATCTGGACTGCACCAAATTGTGCAGACAGTACAAAAACAGCCTAAATGGTAGAATTTATTAAAATTTAAGCAATGAACTGACTTCGCTTTTCAAGTGGAGTCAGTTTTGTTTTCAGTTGGATGCGCTGATGATTATAGAAA
>JAZSNT010000065.1:0-13108 GCA_045536525.1 Acutalibacteraceae bacterium | reverse complement strand
GCCAAAACAGTTTTCCGATCTTATTCGTATTGCAGGACTGGGACACGGAGAAGATGTGTGGATCGGAAATGCCCAGAACTTGATTCAAAGCGGCGAATGCACCATTTCAACAGCGATATGTTGTCGCGACGACATTATGGTTTATCTGATCAATATGGGTTTGGAACCGGGAACTGCATTTAATATCATGGAAGCAGTAAGAAAAGGTAAGGTTGCAAAAGGCCAATGCAGTCAATGGGATGGTTGGAAAAAAGAAATGGAAGAACACGGAGTTCCAAACTGGTATCTGCGTTCTTGTGAGAAGATCATGTATATGTTCCCCAAAGCACATGCGGCGGCTTACGTTATCGGCGCTTTACGTCTTGCGTGGTATAAGGTTTACAAACCGCTTGAATTTTATTGCGCTTACTTTACTGCACGTCCCGAAGACGTAGACGTTCCAACCATTATGGGCGGTATAGGGGCGGTAAGACGCTATTTGCAGGATATAAAAGCCAAGGGTAAGGAAGCAACGCAAAAGGAACTTGACGTTTATGAAAATATGCTTATTTTCAATGAGATGATGTCACGTGGTATTGAAGTTTTGCCTATTGATTTGGAAAAGTCCCACGCTATGAAATATTTGCCTGAAGACGGTAAAATGCGTTTGCCGTTTGGTTCACTTTCGGGTGTTGGCGAAAAGGCGGCTTATGCAATTTATGAAGCGGCTGGGAAGGGCGGATTTGTTTCAAAGGAAGATTTCCAATTAGAAGCAGGGGTTTCAAAAACTATTATCCAAAACCTTGCCGACCTTGGCGCACTCGATTCTTTACCTGATACAAACCAAATGTCTATGTTCTAATAAAAAAAGCTGTAAAAGTGATTTCACTTTTACAGCTTTTTGTTTGGGATAAACTAGTAGGGTAGGACCTATGGTGGTTATAATTTGTGCCGAATGTAATTTTTTATTTGCGGTCCTCAAAAGGTATGTAGTTTCTATGGGGCCCTACCGACATATATGCAGGACGGATAATTTTGCCTGCGTTTAATATTTCTTCGATGCGGTGGGCGGACCAGCCTACAATACGCGCGATTGCGAAAATGGGAGTAAATAGTTCACGTGGAAGACCTAACATATCGTAAACAAAGCCGCTATAAAAGTCAACATTAGCGCTAACACCCTTGTACATTTTGCGGTTTTTGGCAATAAGTTTAGGAGCTATCTCCTCGACCTTACTGTAAAGGGCAAATTCATTTTCAAGGCCCTTCTCTGCGGAGAGATTTTTAACATATTCTTTAAATACCTCGGCACGTGGATCTGATATAGAGTAAATGGCGTGACCGACACCATATACAAGACCAGTTTTGTCAAATGCTTCTTTATTAACAATTTTATCAATATAAGCGGTTACCTCGTCGTCATCGGTCCAATCCTTGATATTTGCCTTAATGTTTTCAAACATAGCTGCAACTTTTAGATTCGCACCGCCGTGCTTTGGACCTTTAAGTGAACCTAACGCCGCTGCCATTACTGAATAGGTATCGGTACCGGATGATGATACAACGTGGGTAGTAAAGGTTGAATTATTACCTCCGCCATGCTCGGCGTGAAGCACCAAAGCCATATCTAAAACCTTTGCTTCCAGATCGGTATATTCGCCGTCGAGACGCAACATATACAAAATATTTTCAGCAGTGGAAAGTTCGGGGCGGGGTTGATGGATAAAGTAACTATCGCTTTTTTTCATATGATAGTTATAGGCGTTGTATCCGTAAACCGCAAGCGAAGGGAAACGAGCAATCAACTGTAAGCATTGTTTAATTAAGTTTGGTATGCTTGTATCATCTGCTGCTAGGTCGTAAGAATAAAGGGTTAAGACACTTCTGGCTAAAGAATTCATCATATCGCTTGAAGGCGCTTTCATTATAACATCGCGTACAAAATTATCGGGAAGAGTACGAAGCGAGGCTAAATCGGATTTAAAATCATTCAACTGCTCTTTTGTGGGTAACTCGCCAAACAATAAAAGATAGCTTACTTCCTCAAAGCCGAAGCGGTTTTGTGAGGTGAAATCGGCTACTATTTTTTTAACGTCGTAGCCTCGGTAATATAGTTCTCCGGGGCAGGGTACGTCCTCACCATTTACTTGTTTTTTTGCAATTACGTCGGATATTTCGGTAAGACCGGTAAGTACTCCTTTACCGTTAAGGTCGCGTAGACCCCTGTAAACCTTGTACTTTATATTGAGCTGTGGGTCAATTTTGCAGTTACTGATGCAAAGTTGGGTGTATTGTTCTATTTGGGTCTCAAAGGATTTGGTGGGATTATTATTCATTTTACCCCTTCTTTCTGTATTTAATAAATTTATTATAAAGTAAAATTATGAACGTGAAATTAAGTAATTATAAATTGGTTAAAAATTCTTTTTTACAAGTTTTGAAACATATTCTAATCCACAGGGCAAAGGATTTTCAAAGGAAAGCGTGTATAAATCGGTAGCTTTGGTTTCTATATCGAGCATATATTTAGCATCGTCACCCAAATTTTCAATTTCATTCACACGTAATATTATGGGAATTTGTGAATACGCTTTGTTTTGGCGCAAAATTTCTTTACCGTTTTTATTAAATCCCAATACACGCATATATGGTGGTGTTTTTAAAAACAGGCGGTTGTCAACTCCTAAAAATGCCGATAAAACAAGGCGTCTTATACGTGCTAAGGTGTAACGTTTGACCTTTAAACTTTCGTATAAATTATCAAGGCTTGTGGCGGTTTTGATTTGGGAATACAACTTGTTTTCCACACCCTCGCTCAAATCGGGAAGAGCGGAAAATTCGGTTTTTGATTTGGCACGAAGCGATGAAAGTATTGCGGTTTCCAGTCTGTAAATATCAGAATATTCGGTATTTTCAAAAAGTGCGTGTGTTTCTTTTGGAAAGTGCTTTTTACAACATTCAAAGCCGTCAGTTTTGATTTTTTCTCTCAAAGCAGAAGCACTTGCAAATTCTTCGTTTAATTTACTGCTGTCGTGCATAGCACCCAATCGTTTTACAGTTTTGAAATTCATTTTGGCGCCGATGTTACGTGCGGCTATGATGTATTCAATAGCAAGATTATTGTTAGCGCCGTTTAAAATATTTTTGGGTGCGCCGCATTTTTCGGCGGCTTTTTGGCGGGCAGAAGCAAAGGTTGTGCCGTTTTTCAAAAATTCGGGAAGTGTATCTTTAAAATTTTGACTGAAAAGTACGTCGGCAGTTTTTATAAGACTGTCCGTATCGCCACATTCACTGCCGAACATCAGGGTGTTGCAACCAATCGCTGACAGCATACTAACACCACCGAGCGCAAAGTTTTGTGCCGTTGACATAGAGTAGCAAACGGGTAATTCTATTACAAGGTCGGCACCGCTTGAAAGTGCGGCTTGTGTGCGCAAACGTTTTTCATAAAAAGCGGTGTCGCCACGTTGTACGAAATTGCCACTTATTGCGCAAACAACAAAACCGTGCTTTTTTGCTTCATTTATTAGGTATTTATGACCATTATGAAGGGGGTTAAACTCTGCAATTATGCCTAAAACGTCCAAAATATCACTTCTTTATAAAAAAACTTGAAAAAACTATAAAAATATAGTATTATTGTATTTATATGATACCATAATTTAGTATTCTATTCAATGTTTTTTTGGAGGTAAGTATTATGAAAATTTTCGTGGTAAACGCAGGTAGTTCATCTCTTAAATATCAGCTTATTGATATGGAAAATGAACAGGTTTTGGCAAAAGGTCTTTGTGAACGTATCGGTGTTACAGGTGGTATTAAACACACCGCGGCAGACGGCAGAGTATATCAAGCAGATACCGCAATGCCTACACATACCGAGGCTTTTGAAGCAGTAGTTTACGCTCTTACAAAATCAGATGCAAAGGTTATAGATTCTTTTGATGAGGTTTCGGCAATCGGTCACCGTATAGTGCAGGGCGGCGCTATATTCAAGGGCTCTTGCCTTATCACTCCCAAGGCTTTGCAAGATATTGATGATTTGGGTGCATTGGCTCCGTTACATAACCCTGCTCACGTTCTCGCCATCAAGGCTTGTATTAAAACTTTCGGCGAAGAAAAACCGCAGGTTGCTGTATTTGATACGTCTTTCCATCAGACAATGCCTGAGCACGTTTATATGTTTGCTCTTCCTTATGAATATTATGAAAAGTACGGTGTTCGTAAGTACGGCGCACACGGTACGAGTCATGACTTTGTATCTAACCGTTTGGCAGAAGTTATGGGAAAAGAACGTAAAGATATGAAGATTATTACCTGCCATTTGGGTAACGGTTGTTCTATCACCGCAGTTAAGGACGGTAAGTGCTTTGATACATCAATGGGCTTTACTCCTCTTGACGGTTTTATGATGGGTACACGTACAGGTACACTTGACCCCTCTGCTTTAACCTTTATCGCAGAAAAGGAAAACCTTACCCCCGCTGATATTAACCGTATGTGTAATAAGGAATCGGGTGTATTGGGTGTTTCCGGTGTTTCTAATGATAATCGCGACGTAGCCGCCGCCGCCGCTGAGGGCAACCATAGAGCACAACTTTCTATTGATATGCAACGTTATCAAATTCTTAAATTTGTAGGTTCTTATATTGCCGCCATGAACGGTGTTGATGCTATTGCTTTCACAGGCGGTATCGGTGAAAACGACCCCGGCCTTCGTGAATTTGTTTGCGAAAACTTAGGTTACGTTGGTGTTAAACTCGACAAAGAAAAGAACGGTCTTCGTGGCGAAGAAATTAAGATTTCTACCGACGACAGTAAGGTTGCAGTTTACATTATCCCCACTAATGAAGAACTTGCAATTGCCCGTGATACTTTAAAAATTATTTCTGAGTAATAGGTGATATAAATGACCTTATTTGAAGTTAAGGCTAATATTAAAAACGGTAAATATGATAAAGATTTTTCGATGCTTTACGGTGAAACCGAAAAGGCAAAAGAACGCTATCTTGAAGCGTGTGAAGAGTTTGAAAAACTTTACATAAATACTGATGATATACGTATTTTTTCCGCTCCCGGCAGAACCGAAGTTGGCGGAAACCATACAGACCATCAGCACGGAAGCGTAGTAGCAGGCGGTGTTGATATGGATGTAATCGCTATTGTTGGTACAAATGCCGACAATATCATCCGTGTTAAGTCCAAGGGCTATGATATGGACGTTGTAAACGTTGGTGAGTTTTCAAAAACCGACAAAGAAAACGGCAGAGCAATTTCACTTATCCGTGGTGTTTGCGCTAAGTTTGATGAGTTGGGTTATAAAATCGGCGGTTTTAATGCTTATACCACATCCAACGTACTTAAAGGCTCAGGTCTTTCTTCTTCGGCGGCTTTTGAAGTGTTGCTCGGTAACGTTATGAATGGGCTCTTTGCCGACGGTAAGGTAGAGCCTATCGAAATTGCTAAAATCGGTCAGTATGCCGAGCGTAAATATTTTGGTAAACCTTGCGGTCTTTTAGACCAGATGGCTTCTTCTTTGGGTGGTTTTACTTATGCTGATTTCAACAATCCTGCCGAGCCGATTACCGAAAAAATAAATCTCGATATCAGAGATTTCGGATACACCCTTTGTGTCGTAGATACAGGCGGAAACCACGCAAATTTAACACAGGATTATGCAGATATTACTATTGAATGTAAACAGATAAGTAACGCCTTAGGTGTTGAGTTCCTGCGTGATGCTGACGTTGATAAGTTCTATGCTTCACTCGCTTCACTTCGTAAAGAATTCGGTGAACGCGCGGTGCTTCGTGCTTTCCACTTCTTTAACGAGCAAGAAAGAGTGTTGAAGCAACGTGAAGCGCTTTTAAAGGGCGACTTCAAGGCTTTCTTAAAACTTGTAAACGAGTCTGGTCAGTCTTCGTTTGATTATTTGCAAAACCTTTATTCCACTACTGCTGTAAAAGAACAAGGTTTGTCTTTGGCAATTGCTCTTACTAAGCAGTTCTTGGGTGAGGATGGCGCTTGTCGTGTTCACGGCGGCGGTTTTGCAGGTACAATTCAGTGCTATATACCAACCGAAAAATTAGATGCGTATAAACAAATGATAGAAGCGGTTTATGGCGAAGGTTCTTGCAGCGTACTTTCAATTCGTCCTGTTGGCGGATATGAAATTGTTTTATAATGTAAAAACGGAACTGTGAAAACACAGTTCCGTTTTTTTATGCTTTTTTGGATTGTATCAGTTCAGGGATTTGAGCCACGATAATTGCTGTAAACATTATAATGCAACCGATAATTTCGTTCCATTTAAGGCTATTGCCTGTAGAAAAAAGCAAACCGCCTAAAACTGCAAATACACTTTCAAAACTCATTGTAATAGATGCGACCGCAGGCTCGGCATATTTTTGACCGATATTTTGAAGCGTAAACGCCACACCGCTTGACATTATACCAAGATATAAAATAGGAAGTGAAGCATCTATCAAACCTTGGAACGTGGTTTGTCGGTCGAATATCAGTGCTAAAATAAAGGAAAGTATAGCAGTTACGGTGAACTGCATAATTGAAAGCCTTACACCGCCTACTGCATCCAAATATTTATCAACTGATAAAATGTGGAACGTAAAAGCGATAGCGCAACAAAACAGGAAAATATCGCCCGTATAAAGTCCGTCCATACCGCCTTCAAAGCACAAAAGATATATACCTGCCGTGGCGATAACGCCGCCGAGTATTACAATGGGATTGATTTTCTTTTTGCCTATAACCGAAAAAATCGGAACTAAAATAACGTAAAGGGCGGTTAAAAAGCCTGAGTGCGCTTCGGTATTGGCACCCTCAGGGTAGAGAGACATACCAAACTGCTGAATGTTAGAAGCAATAGTGAGGCAAACACCGCAAGTAAGACCACCTATGTAATATGTTTTTCGGGCTTTTTTATCTTTTGGGAAGAAAGGTTCTTTCTTTTTAATGTTGGTGATTTTCCAAAAGATAAAAAGTGCCAGAGCGCCGATAATTGAGCGGCAGGTAAGGATTGAAAATGCGTGTGTATGTGGGGTGTTTGCCATATTTTGCGCTACAAAAGCCATACCCCAAATAAAAGCGGCAACCCCTAGAATCAGCGTGCCTTTAAGGTTATTGGTTTTCATTTAACTTGTCCTTTCGCATAGTGAGAGAAATGCGTTTCTTTGCTACGTCTACCGAAAGCACCCAAACCTTAACAATGTCGCCAACTTTTAAGACTTCGCTCGGATGTTTTATAAATCGGTTAGTGATTTGGGAAATATGAACCAAGCCGTCCTGATGTACGCCGATATCTACAAAAGCACCAAAGTCTATAACGTTACGAACAGTACCTGTAAGTTCTATACCTGATTTCAGGTCTTCCATAGACATAATATCGGTACGAAGAAGGGGGGCGGGTAATTCGTCACGTGGGTCTCTGCCCGGACGTTCAAGTTCTTTAATAATATCCGAAAGTGTAGGAACGCCTATGCCTAATTCTTCTGCAAGGGATGAAAGACCTTTTTCTTCGGCTTTTTGGGAAATGCTTTTAACTGCTTCGGTGTTAAGGTCTTTTTGACTCAAATCGCAAAGTTTTAAAAGTTTTTCGGCGGCATCATAACTCTCAGGGTGAACTCCTGTGTTGTCGAAAGCGTTTTTACCGTCTACAATACGCAAGAAACCAGCACATTGTTCATAAGCCTTGGGGCCTAATTTCGCAACTTTTAAAAGTTCTTTTCGGTTTTGGAATCTGCCATTTTCCTCACGGTAATTTACCACGTTTTTAGCAACGGCAGGGCCTAAACCTGCAACGTGGGATAAAAGTTGAACAGAAGCGGTATTAAGGTCTACGCCGACACTGTTTACGCAATTTTCAACCACGCCGTCAAGCGCACCTGAAAGGCGGTTTTGGGGCATATCGTGTTGATACTGACCAACGCCGATTGCCTTGGGCTCGATTTTAACAAGTTCTGCCAACGGGTCTTGAAGTCTTCTTGCAATAGATACTGCACTACGAAGTGATACATCATAATCGGGGAATTCATCTGCGGCGAGTTTGGAAGCCGAGTATACACTCGCTCCTGCTTCACTTACCACCATATAGGAAACACCGTTATTCATTTCTTTAATAACATCGGCGGCAAAAACCTCGGTTTCGTGACTTGCAGTACCGTTACCGATAGCAAACACTTCTACGTTATGTTTATTAACTAATGCTTTAATAATAATCTTTGCATTTTCGATATCATTCTTAGGTGGCACGGGGTAGATAACGCCTGTGTCAAGTACTTTGCCTGTGCCGTCAACAACAGCCACTTTACAACCTGTTCTGTAACCGGGGTCAAGACCTAGCGTGACTTTATTTTTAAGGGGCGGTTGCATAAGTAACTGACGAAGGTTTGTCGAAAATACTTTTATAGCTGATTCACTAGCCCTGTCGGTTAGTTCCGAACGGATTTCACGCTCGATTGACGGGAAGATAAGGCGTGAGTAAGCATCTTCTGCCGCCGCTTTTACGGTATCGGTAGCAGGTGAGCCTTCTTTAATATGATTTTTAGCAATGATGAATATGGCTTTGTCTTTGTCGAAATCAATAGAAACCTTTAAAAACTCTTCTTTTTCGCCACGGTTGATAGCCAAAATGCGATGGTCTGCAATTTTGGAAATGCTTTCGCTGTAATCACCGTACATTTCGTAAACGTCCAACTCTTCCTTAGCGCCTTTAACGGTTAAAATACCGTGAGCAGAGCATACAAAACGCATACGCTTTCTTATATCGGCATCGTCCGATATTTTTTCGGCTATAATATCCATAGCACCTTGCAATGCGTCTTCTGCGGTTTCTACGCCGAGTTCTGTATTTATAAATTCTTCCGCTAAAACAATGGGCTCTTTGCAGTCGGGTTCTTGGGCATAAATAATATCTGCCAATGGTTCAAGACCTTTTTCTTTTGCTACGCTGGCTCTGGTCTTGCGTTTTTTCTTATATGGGCGATAAATATCGTCAAGTTCGGTTAAAGTGACCGCATTTTCAATAGCGGTTATGAGTTCTTCGGTTAAAGCGCTCTGTTCTTCGATGGATGCTTTTATTTTTTCTCTTGTTTCATCCATGTTACGAAGATACATAAGTCTGTCATTAAGTTCACGGAGAACCTGGTCATCAAGCGAACCTGTGGCTTCTTTACGGTAACGGGCAATAAAAGGAATAGTATTGCCTGCGTCTATAAGTTCCACTGTGTTTTCTACTTGAAAGGGTTTTAAATTAAATTCTTCCTGTAATTTTTTTAAAATATCCATTATAACACCTCAATAAAACGATTATACCATTTTTTGAATATTTAAACAATACAAATATTTAAAAAAGCAGTCCCGAAGGACTGCTTTTGAATTTATCTTGATTTCTTTGCTGTTTTTGTTTTCTTTTGTTTGTATCTTTTCCAGATAACCCACAACGGACCTGAAATAAAGATAGAGGAAACAGAACCTGAAATAAGACCGAATGCCATCGGAATAGCAAGTGTACGAAGTGTGGTAATTCCGTAAAGTTCAGCAACTACGATAATGGTTACAACCGCCGCAATTGTTGTGATGGTAGTAACGATGTTACGTATCATAACCTTGTTAACACTTTCGTTTACAACGTCGCCGATTTCTTTAGCGGGATAGAGACGTCTGTTTTCACGTATACGGTCATAGATAACGATGGTGTCGTTGAGCGAGTAACCCAAAAGGGTGAGCACAACGGCGATATAGTTACTGTCAATTTGCAAACCGAAGAATACGCATATAAAGAACGAAAGTAAAACGTCGAAGACGAGCGCTACGAGAGCGGTGAGAGCCGCCGAGATACCGCCGATTTTTCTGAAACGGATACCTACGTAAATTACAACCAGGATTGCGCAAAGCAAAACTGCAACCATACTTCTTACAAAGAAAGTACCTGCAAGAGTAGCACTGGCAGAATTAGAACCGTAAACATCGATATTATTGTCTTTGAACTTTGTTTTTAAAGCAGTCGTTAATGTTTGTTGGTCATCAATTGATAAAGCATTTTTACCGATAAGCTCGATTTCCAAGGTTTTTGTATCGCCTGCTACTGATGTACTTTCAGTAAGGGTGAAATCTTTGTCAATTGTTTTGCCTATTTCTGCTTTAACATCATCAACTTTAATTTCACCTGTGTAAGAATAGGTGATTTGTGTACCGCCCGCAAAGTTGGTGTCAAGGCTTACGCCGAATATTGCAGCGATTATAATACCTACAACAAAAATGGAAACGTAAGCAATAAGGAAAGGCTTAAATGTTTTATTAAAATCTATTTTAAATTCACGCATTTTTGCCACCTCCATAAAGCCATGGTTTTCTTAAACACTTGAAACGGGAAATGCTTTTGAGCATAACTTTGGAAGCCCAAACGCCCATTATAAGGTTGAATATAGTACCTACTAAGAGTGTATAACCGAATGAGTAAATAGCGCCTGTGATTTGTGTGCCGAAGAGTGACATAATGGGGGAAAGAAGTTTTGCAAAAATGTTTTCGGGAGTACCGAATGCGCCCATAAGAACAACCGATACTATAACGATGGTAACATTACCGTCGATAATAGCGCTTAATGAGTTCTTATAACCTGAATCGATAGCACCGTCGATGGTTTTGCCCTTTGCAAACTCGTCACGGATACGTTCTGCGGCAATAACGTTACAGTCAACACCAACACCGATAGAGAGGATAATACCTGCAATACCGGGAATTGTAAGGGTGAAACTGTCTGTACCGCTGAAAGAACCTGAAATACAAGCAATAGCGCCTGCTACCTGACCTAAAAGTGCGATTGAAGCAATAACACCGTTAAGACGATAACGTAAAATCATAAGTAAGCAAATGAAACCGAATGCGATAGAACCTGCAAGAAGCATAACGTTTAAAGCATTAGAACCCAAGGTTGGAGATACAACCTGCAACTTGCTGTCATCAACAGTAAGCGCAAAGGGGAGAGAACCGGCATTGATGTTGTCTGCCAATTCTTTGGTGTATTCGGCGGTCATATCGTCGCCCGAGATAATACATTCGCCGTTGCTGATTGTTTCATTAACCTTTGGGCTGGATAGCAAGGTGTTTTCAACGATGGGGTTACCGTTTTCGTCGAGTTCTGTCGTTGTGGTACTAAGCCAAATAGAAATTTGTTCGCCTTGCATTTTAGATGTGGCAGTGGCAAATTTGGATGTACCCGAATCGTTAAGTTCCAACTGTACAATAGGTTTATTGTTTTCGGGGTTAAGGCCTGCGGTTGCTAATTCTACTTCATCGCCTTGAAGAATGATTTCACCGTTTTCTTCTGTGCCTGCTCGGAAAACAAGCATTGCCGATGTACCTAATTTTTTAGCGGTGGCAACAGCGTCAAAGTTACTTTCGTTAGCAGCCCAGGGGAAACGAACTACAATCTGATGGTTGTCGTTGTCGGCGAAAATTTCATAGTCGGTAATGTTTTCGTTTACAAGACGTGTTTCTACAATAGCTTTTGCGGCATCCATATCTTCGTCAGTAATATCAACCTCAGACTTGTTGGGTGAGAAGATTGCTTCTACACCGCCTCTGATATCGATACCCCAACGGATATCTTCTGCGCCTTTAAAATAAACTTCTTTGGTATCGCCGTAGTAGTTGCTTATACCGAAGAATGCGGTATAGCTTAATGCTAAAATAAGCAAGAAGACTACGAAGAATACCCATTTGCCTGTTCTTTTCGACTTCATTGGCAAATCCTCCAATATTCAAATTATATCTATTATACAAGATTTTAGTTTATATGTCAAACCAAAATCAATTTTCTAATAGTTTTTCCAATGCGGCGTATTTAACGGCAATACAAAGTACTTGAGCCGCTTTTTCTATTTCATTTACCGACGGGAAAGACGGTGCAATACGAATATTGCTGTCTTTGGGGTCAAAACCGTAAGGATAGGTGGCGCCTGCGGGGGTAAGTGTCATACCTGCGTTAGCGCAAAGTTCGGTAACACGTTTTGCGCAACCTTCCATAACGTCAAGGCTTATGAAATAACCGCCGTTGGGTTTTGTCCATTCTGCAATGCCTAAACCATCAAGATGTTCGGATAAAGCGTTAAGTACACAGTCAAACTTGGGACGGAGTTTGTCAGCAAGTTTTTTCATGTGCTTTTTAACATCATCTTTATTGCGGAACATTCTTGCGTGTCTTAATTGATTAAGTTTGTCAGGACCTATGGTCTGGTACTGCATACGGTCTTTAAGCATAGCCACGTTATTGGGACTGGCGGCTTGTGCCGCAACACCAGCACCGGGGAAGGTGATTTTTGAAGATGATGTGAATATAAGCGGTAAATCGGGATTGCCTTGCTTTACACATTCATCATATATGTTTAAAAGTTTATCGTGTGTATCGTACAAATGGTGAACTGCGTAAGCATCGTCCCAGAAAATACGGAAATCTTTTGCCGCAGGTTTCAAAGCCGCCATTCTTCTGACTACTTCATCCGAATAGGTGATACCTGTAGGATTAGAATATTTGGGCACACACCAAATACCTTTTACAGTCTCGGCTTTAACCCATTCTTCTACAGCGTCCATATCAGGTCCGTTATTATCCATAGATATCGGGATAAGTTTAAAACCGAAATACTGAGCTATTGCAAAGTGTCGGTCATAACCGGGAACGGGGCATAAGAATTTGCGTTCCTTACATTCGTACCAAGGAGCTCCGCCCATACCGTGAGTCATAGCCTGTGCTATGGTGTCAAACATCATATTAAGCGATGAGTTACCGCCTACTATAATCTGGTCGGGTTTAAGGTCTAAAATTTCGGCAAAAAGGGTTTTCATTTCGGTAAGTCCGTCAAGACCGCCGTAGTTACGGCAATCAATACCGCTTATGTTTTTGAAACCTGTATCGTTGCCTACAAGGTCGAACATTTTTTCACTTAAATCCATATTATCGCCACCCGGCTTACCGCGTGACATATCGAGTGTTAAATGCAAAGCACGAAGCTGTTCGTATTCGGCTTTTGCTGCCTTAAATTCAGCAGTCAGCTCGTCTTTACTCATTTGTAAGTAGTTTGACATATATAAACCTCCAAGGGAAAATTGCAT